>CBIHPZ010000316.1:0-5367 GCA_966211865.1 uncultured Aquabacterium sp. | reverse complement strand
TCCTTCGGGAGAGAACCATGAGCGCACGGCAGTACCCGTTCCCGCGGCTTCCCCTCACGAGCCTTCTGCGGACCCCGCAGCGGTCGCGGCGCCTTCCTTCCGCGCAGGAACGGCCGGCCCGGACCTGAGCCGTGGACGCCACCCGGCCACCCCGCCACGCCGACGGCACCGGCACCGCGGCCATGCCCGCCGGCCCATCAACCGGCCAAGCCGCCGGCCCCCCCGCCGAACTGCTCGCGCGTGCCTTCCACGCCGCCCCCAACGGCTTCGTGCTGGTGGGGCTCGACGGCCGCATCGTCGCCGCCAACACCGAACTGGAGAAGATGTTCGGCTACGCGCCCAACACGCTGGCCGGCCAGCCGCTGGACGACCTGCTGCCCGCGGCCCTGCGCGACGCGCACCGCGGCCTGCGCGAGGACTACTTCAACAACCCCGAGCCGCGGGCCATGGGCGCTGGCCGTGTCCTTTACGCGCGGAGAGCCGATGGCCATGAGTTCCCGGTCGAGATCGGCCTGAACCCGCTGCACACGCCGCAAGGCCCGCTGGTGCTGGCCTCGGTGGTGGACATCAGCGAGCGGCTGGCCCTCGAGTGGGCTTTCCGCGGCCTCTTCGAAGCGTCGCCTTATGGTCTCCTGATCGTCGACGACAGCGGCCGCATCGCGATGGCCAACCGCGTGCTGGCCGAGTCGCTGGGCTACACCCCGGCCTCGCTGGTGGGGCAGCCGCTGTCGCTGCTGCTGCCCGAGCGCTACCGCCCGCAGCATGACGCGCTGATGGCGGGCTACCGCCAGACCGGCGAGGCCCGCATGATGGGCCGTGGCCGCGACCTCACCGCGCTGCACGCGGACGGCAGCGAGCTGCCGGTGGAGATCGGCCTGTCGCGCGTGCGCTGGCAGCGGCAGACGATGACGCTGGCCGCGGTCAGCGACATCAGCGTGCGCAAGAAGCTGGAACTGGACCTGCACCAGGCCAACGCCAACCTGCAGGAGTTCACCTACGTCGCCTCGCACGACCTGCGCTCGCCGCTGCGCGGCATCGCCGACCTGGTGGAGTGGATCGGCGCCGACCTGCCCGATCCGCCGCCTGCGGTGCGGCGCAACCTCGACCGCGTCAGCCAGCGCATCGGCCGCATGGAGCGGCTGATCGACGACCTGCTGAGCTATGCCCGCGCCGGCCGCGCGGCGACCGAATACACGCTGATCGACGTGGAGGCCATGCTGCGCGGCATCCTGGAAATCCAGCCGCCGCCGCCGGACTTCACGGTGGAGCTGGACCTCGACGCCGTGCCCTTCCAGGCCACGCGCACGCCGCTGGAAACCGCGCTGCGCAACCTCATCGGCAACGCGGTGAAGCACCACGACCGCCCGCCCGGGCACATCATCGTGCGTGCCCGCCACGACGACAGTTACTGCGAGTTCAGCGTCATCGACGACGGCCCGGGCGTGCCCGAGGCAGCCAAGGAGCGCATCTTCAAGCTGTTCCAGACCCTCACCGCCACCGAGCGCGGCGGCTCCGGCATCGGCCTGGCGCTGACCAAGCGCCTGATCGAGGTGCATGGCGGCAGCATCGAGGTGGTGTCGCCGGTGGCCGACGGCCGCGGCGCCATGTTCCGTTTCCGCTGGCCGCGCTTCCCCCGGAGGATCAGCGATGAATGACCCCGTGCCGCCCACCATCCTGCTGGTGGAAGACGACGACGTGGCGGCCGAATCGGTGGTGCGCGGCCTGCAGCGCGTGGGCGCGCCTTTTCCGGTGGTGTGGGCCGAGGACGGCGCCGTGGCGCTGGCCGCCCTGCGCGGCCAGGACCCGCAACGCAAGGTGCCGCGGCCGCGCGTGATCCTGCTGGACCTGAACATGCCGCGCATGAACGGCTTCGAGTTCCTGCAGGCGCTGCGCGCCGACCAGGCGCTGACCGACGACATCGTGTTCGTGCTCACCACGTCCGACGCCGACACCGACCGCATGCGCGCCTACCACGAGCACGTGGCCGGCTACATGGTGAAGGCCGCGGTCGGCCCGCAGTTCTCGCGCCTGGCGCAGCTGCTGATGGACTACCAGTCGAGCGTGCGGTGGCCGTGATGCACGCCCACCCCAACGGCGGTGGCGCGGGCGGCCGCAGCGTGCCACTGCAGCTCCTGATCGTCGACGATGATGACGTCGATCGTGAGCGGCTGCTGCGGCTGCTGGCGGCCTCCACGCTGCGGGTGCAGGCGCGGCAGGCCTCGTCCGGTGCCGAGGCGCTGGCGCTGGTGCGCACCGAGCACTTCGACTGCGTGGTGCTCGACCACCACCTGGGCGACGCCAACGGCGCCGACCTGCTGGGGCCGCTGAAGCGCGCCGCCCGCAGCGACTGCCCGGTCATCATGGTCACCGGCGCCGGCAGTGAAGACGTGGCGGTGCAGGCCTTCCAGCACGGCGCGGCCGACTACCTGCCCAAGTTCCAGCTCAGCCGCGACCGGCTGCAGCATTCGATCGAGCGCAGCGTGCAGCAGCACCACCTGGAAGCCGAGGTGGCCGAGCTGAACCGCCAGCTGGCCCAGCGCGTGGACGAGCAGGCCGAGGCCATCCGCCAGCGCGACCGCGACCTGCGCAGCATCCTCGACAACGTGCCGGCGCTGGTGGCCTCGTGGGACGCGCAGCGCTGCATCCGCTTCGGCAACCGCGCCTACCTCGAGTGGTTCGGCATCCGCCCGGACCAGGTGCCCGGCCTGCACATCGAGCAGGTGCTGACGCCCGCGCAGTACGCCGCTTCGCGCGAGCACGTGGACGCGGTGCTGGCCGGCGAGCCGCAGCGCTTCTCGCGCACCATGACCGGCCCCGCCGGCCAGGGCCCGCGCCACCTGCAGGTGGAATTCCTGCCCGAGCGTGGCGAGGGTGGCCGCGTGCTGGGCTTCTACGTCACGCTGATCGACGTGACCCCGATCGTCGAGGCGCGCGACGCGGCCGAGGACGCCGCCCGCACCAAGAGCGCCTTCCTGGCCAACATGAGCCACGAGATCCGCACGCCGATGAACGCCATCATCGGCCTGTCGCGCCTGGCGCTGGAGGTGGACCTGCCGCCGGCCGCGCACGCCTACGTCGACAAGGTGCACACCTCGGCCGTGGCGCTGATGGGCATCCTCGACGACGTGCTCGACTACTCCCGCATCGAGGCCGGCCAGCTGCGCTTCGAACGGGTGCCGCTCAGTTTGGCCGATACGCTGGAACGGGTCGCCGACCTCTTCAACGCCCGCGTCGAGCAGAAAGGGCTGACGCTGTCCATCGACATCGCGGCCGACGTGCCGCCGCAGGTGCTGGGCGATCCGCTGCGCCTGTCGCAGGTCATCAACAACCTGGTGGGCAATGCGGTGAAGTTCACCGAGCGCGGCGGCATCCGCGTGGCGGTGGAGCGCACGGCCGACGCCGACTGCCTGCGCTTCACGGTGAACGACACCGGCATCGGCATCGACCCCGCGCAGCAGGCGGGCCTCTTCGAGGCCTTCGCGCAGGGCGACGGCTCCATCACCCGCCGCTTCGGCGGCAGCGGCCTGGGGCTGACGATCTGCAAGCGCCTGGTCGAGCTGATGGACGGCGAGATCGGCCTGGCCAGCGCGCCCGGCCTGGGCAGCCAGTTCTGGTTCACCGCGCGGCTGCCCGCCGCCGCGCCGCAGGTCATCCCGCCCGAGGCCGCGCCGCCCGAGGTGCCGGCGGAACTCAGCGAGCAGGAGATGGCCGAGGCCGGCAAGCCGCTGCGTGGCCGCCGGGTGCTGCTGGCCGAGGACAACGAGCTGAACCAGCTCGTGGCGCTGGAATTCCTGCGCCTGCTGGAGATGGAGGTGACGGTGGCGGCCGATGGCACGCAGGCGGTGGCCGCCATGCAGCAGGCGCCGGCCGGCCATTTCGCCGTGGTGCTGATGGACCTGCACATGCCGGTGATGGACGGGCTGGAAGCCACGCGCCGCATCCGCGCATTGCCCAGCGGCGCCGGCGTGCCGGTCATCGGCATGACGGCGGCCGCGATGGCCGACGACCGTGCGCGCTGCTTTGCTGCCGGCATGGTCGACCACCTGGCCAAGCCGGTGATGCCCGAGCAGTTGCTCGAGGTGCTGCTGCGCTGGGTGGCGCCCCGGCCGACGGCGCCGCACTGAGCGCTGAACCGGGGGCTGAACCGGGCACTGAACCCGGCGTCCGCCGCGGCCGAAAGTCATCATGGCGTGCGCCAGGCCCTGGCGCGTGCGGATTGCACAGGCGCCGCGGCGCCATCGCACTACAAACGCAACAAGCTCCGCCGCGCCCGCGCAGCGGACCTGAAACCCCGGCTCACCAGACTGCCGCCATTCGCTTGTTGCTGTTGATGTTGGAGCACCGGCCATGAACCTGCATGCGTTGCCCGATCCGTCCGCGACCCTGCCGCTGAACTTCTCGATGAACGTGCCCGCCGTTCCGGCCGTTCCCGCGGTACCGGCCTGGCTCAGCGGGGAGCGCACGCTGGTGGTGGCGGTCGGCCTGGTGGCGCTGTGCGCGGCGCTGGTGCTCTGCCTGCACGGCTGAGCACGCCGGAGTTCCCTTCATGACCTTGCCCTCGCGCCACGGCGCGCGCGGCTGGCGTGCGCTGCTGGGCGCATGGCTGGCCGCGGCGCTGCCCACCGCCATGGCGGCCCCGCCCGCCACCGCGGACACCCTGCCGCCGCTCTTCCCCATCCGCCAGGGCGACCTGCATGGGCTCATCGATGCCCAGGGCCGCCCGGTGCTGGCGCCCGAATACAGCGAGTTGAAGCTGGGCCAGCCCTACGTGATGTGCGCCAAGGGCGCGCGCACCGCCTATGCCGACGGCAGCGGCCGGCTGGTGATCGAGCCGCAGGACGAACTGAGCCAGCCTTTCGCCGAAGGCCTGGTGCCCATGCGTGGCAAGGACGGCACCGGCAAGCCGAAATGGGGCTATGCCGATGCGCAGCGCCGCTTCGCCATCGCGCCGGCCTTCGACGACGCGCAGGGCTTCGTCGACGGCCTCGCGGTGGTCGGCGTGGCCGACGCCTGGGGCACGCTCAAATATGGTGTTATCGACCGCGGCGGCCGCCTCGTCGTGCCGGCCGCGCACGACAAGCTGCTGCCGCCCGGCGGCGGCCTGGTGCGCGCCGAATCGCGTGAACGCACGCACCGCGTCTTCGACGCCCAGGGCCGCGACCTGACGCCGACCGGCGTCGATTTCGTCGGCGTGGCCAGCGACGGCATGGTGCGGGTGTGGTCCGGCCGCAGCCAGGGCTTCATGACGACCGCGGGCGAGCTGGTGGTGCCGCCGCGCTACCAGCAGGCCAGCGACTTCAAGGAAGGCTTCGCCCGGGTCTGGGTCGACGGCAAGT
This sequence comes from uncultured Aquabacterium sp., assembly GCA_966211865.1. Lineage (GTDB taxonomy): Bacteria > Pseudomonadota > Gammaproteobacteria > Burkholderiales > Burkholderiaceae_C > Pseudaquabacterium. The sequence continues at coordinate 31 of CBIHPZ010000316.1, read as the reverse complement.
ACGGCTACATCGACAAGCGCGGCACGCTGGT
>CBIHPZ010000315.1:0-5372 GCA_966211865.1 uncultured Aquabacterium sp. | reverse complement strand
ACCGGCAAACCGCCGGCCGAGCACACCCCGATGCCGGCGGCGACGGCCGCCATCAAGCCCGCCCCCAGCAACATGCGCCGCGCCACGTCGGGCGTCGGCGCTGGCGGGCCGGCCGCCACCTCGGGCGGCCACCACGCCATCGCTCCGTCCTGCCTTTCCATCCCCGTCACCTCCCTGGCCGGTCCCTGCCGGCGATGGTCGCCAGCGTAGGCAAGCGCCGGCCATCGGGCGATCCCCCGGGAGGACGATTCCCCCTTAAGGGGGTATTGGCGGCCAGGGCCCGAAAGCGACGGAATGGGAGACGGAAAGGGACCCTGACGGGCGCGGGAAAGTCCGGCGCCTACTTCTTGCGCGCGGCCTTGGCCGCCGGCGCCTCAGCCGGCGAACCGCCCTGCCTCAGCGCGTCCGACAGGCCGATCAGCACGCCGCTGACCAGCGCGCCGTAGCTGTCCGCGAAGGTCTGCGCCGCGCGCAGGCCGGCGGCGCGGGTGGCGCGCATCGCCTCCTGCATCTGTTCCATCTGCTTCGCCAGCTGCTCGGTGGCGCCCGCGGCCTGGGCGCCGGACAGGGTGCCCTTCAGCTGCAGCTTCTCCAGCACCTGGCCCCAGGGGCCGGCCATCGGGTCGCCGGCGGCGCCGGCGCTCTTCTTCACCACGCCGACCAGCATGTCCTCGAACTTCTCCAGGTCGTCCAGCGCCTTCTTCAGCTGGGTCTCGCGCAGGTCCACGCCCTTGTCGACGAACTGCTGCAGCGCCACGCGGTTGGCTTCCACCGCCTTCAGCAGCGCCTCGTCCATGCCGGCCACGGCCTTGTCGAGCAGCGCGTCGGCATCGACACCCGCCAGCGGGTTCTTCGCCACGCCCTCGCCCGCGGCCTGGGTCACGGCGCCCAGCACGCCGCGGATGTTCTTCAAGCTCAGCTCGCGGCCCTGCAGGGCGCCGAGCGTGGCCTGGTAGACCGCCTGGCGCAGCTGCTCGGTCTGCTTGGCGCTGGCGTTGGCGAACAGGTCGATCAGCGCCTGCTGGTCGATGCCGGACTTCATCATGGCTTGGTCTCCTCGGTGGGCCCGCGGCGGCGGGATCGGCCGACTGTGCCACGGCCCCCGTGGCCGCGGCCACGCGGAAACCTCCATCCGGCGTCGCTCAGAAGCGGCGCCGCAGCTCGTCCACGTCCACCTGCAGCTTGATGAAGAACTCGGTGCCGCGGTCCGGGCGGTCGGCGCCCGCGCGCGAGCGCGAGGCGCCCGCATACAGCACCGTGCCCGACGATTGCCGGAAGGCGTAGGTCAGCGAGCCGGCGGTGTCGGCCGCACGGTAAGCGGCCAGCGTGGGTTCGGCCTGGCGGTCGCGCGTGCTGCGCTGCACGATGGCGCGCAGGGTCTGCCGCGCGTCGAAGTGCCACACCGCCAGCAGCTGCGCCGTGGTCTCGCGGTAGGCCCAGCCGCCGTGCTCGCCGTCGTACCAGGCGTAGGAGGCCTGCGGCTCCAGCTCGAAGCGCGCATGCGGGCGCATGGTCACGATCACCGTGGCGTCGCCGCCCTTGCGCAGCCGGTCGGCCTCCACGTCCACCACGTGGCCATGGCGCGCGCGCACCTCGAAGAACGGCATCCAGCGCGCCGGCGTGAAGACGAAGAAGCCCTTCCAGTAGCGCTCTTCATGCAGCGGGCCGGTGGCCTGCGTGCGCAGCTGGGAGCGGTGGAAATAGAGGTCCGCTTCCAGGTTGTGCGGCCCCGCCAGCCAGAAGCCGGGCCACAGGTCGCGCGTGACGGACTGGCCCAGGGCCTTGTCGCGCGTGTCGTCGAATCTCAGGTTGAGCCAGAACTCGTTCAGCGGTCCCAGCGGCCGCCAGACCTTGCCGGCCGTCACGTTGAGCGTGCGCACGCCGTTCTGCGGCACGAAGCCGCTGTCCTGCCGGAAGCCGGTGCTGCTGTCGTCCAGCGTGACGTTCAGCTCGGTCTCGTCGGTCAGGCGCGTGACCCTCAACAGGCCGCGGTGCCCCGAGACCGACGCGCCGCGGCGGAGCCGGCCGTCGGCATCGGGGTGGGCCGTGGTGTCCGACGCCAGCCACTGGCCGCGCATGCGCCACGCGTCATTCACCTGCCAGGACAGGTCCGGCCCGGCCACGTCGTTCGCACCCGCCTCGTGTTCATAGCGGCGCGCCACGACCAATCCGCCCCACTGCAGGCCTTCGCCCCCGGCCAGGCCGCGCGCCACCACCGCGCGGGAGGCCGGCTGCGCGGCGTAGCCATTGCTGTACGGCCCCGGCAGCAGCACCAGGCCGCCGCCGCGGTCATCGATGGCAAAGGCGCTGCCCGCCACGCTGCGGCCGCGCCAGGTGCCGCGCAGCCCCCAGCGCGGCTCGGTGAAGCTGCGGGTGTAGATGGCGTCGGTCGGGCTGCGCAGCAGGTCGCTGGACTCGAAGAAGAACGGCCGCTTCTCGCTGACCGAGAGTGCGAAACGGGTGTTGCCCGACAGCTGCGGCACGTCCAGCGCCACCTGCGAGAAATCGGGGTTCAAGGTGGCGTCGATCACCAGCTCGGGGAGCGGCCGCCACTTCAGGTCCAGCGTGGGGTCCAGGCTGCTGCTGCGCTGCGGTGGCCCGGCGAAGGGCCGCTCGCGCTGCGTGCGCCAGGTCAGGCTGGGCCGCAGCGTCAGGAACTGCTGGTGCGCGGGCAGCTGCACGCCCTGCAGCGGCTGCATCGTGGCGATGAAGCTGGGCGCTTCCACCGGTATCAGCACGGAGGTGTGCAGGTGGAACTGCTCGCGCGGCACGCGGCGCGCCACCATGATGCGCCAGGCGGGCGAGGCCTCGCTGCCGAAACGCAGCGACGCGAAAGGGATGCGCAGCACCACCGAATAGCCGCGCCCATGCCGGTGCGCCGCGGCATCGAAATCGAAGTCGGGCGCGAAGTCCTCGTTGTCGTCGGCCGCGGTCTGGATGCCATCGGCCGTGCTGCCGGCAGCGTTCACGCGAAAGAACTGGGCCGACTGGCGCGTGCCCACCGGATCGACGTAGACGGCGATGAAATCCTGCGTGCGGTTGACCATGTCGTGGCGCACCAGCGGCGCACGGATGCGACCGGGATCGGGGTCCAGCGCCTCGATGCCGACGTACAGCGCCTCGTCGTCGTACAGCACGCGCACCTGCGTCTCGTGGCCGGGCTTCGCGCCGGTCTCGGGGAATTTCTGCACGAAGTCCGCGTGCGCCGGTGCGCGCTGCCAGGCCGGGTGGTCCAGGCGGCCGTCGATGCGGATGCGCTCGCCGGGCAGCAGGCGGGTGGCGATGACCGGAGCGCCGGCCCCCAGGGGCCGGGGTTGCGGCTTCGCCTCGGCGGCCAGCGGTGGCCGTGGCGCATCGGCAGCCTGCAGCTGCTGTGGGACAGCGTCTGCCACCGGCGGCGGTGCTGTGGCGGCCGACTGGCCGCGTACATTCGGCGTCAGCAACAAGGACACCGCCAGCGCCGTGGCGGCACCCAGCGGGAAGGGACGGAAGGCGCGGCGGGTCATCGGCGAAAGGCGGAAGGACGCGCATTTTGCATGTCCGGCCGCGCTGCGCCCTCCCGGTAAACGCTGAGAAAACCCGAGGAAAACCCGGGTTCCCCGGCGGCGGCGGTCAGCGCGCCGCCTGCTGCTGCGGTGCCTGCCAGCCGCCGCCCAGGGCGCGGTAGACCTCGGCCTGGGCCGAGAGCAGGCCGCGCCGCTCGTCCTGCACCTGCAGCTGCGCTAGCAGCGCCAGGCGCTCGGCGTCGATCACCAGCAGCCGGCTGGCCTCGCCGCCCTCGAAGCGCAGGCGGGTCAGCTGGGCGGCGCGCTGCAGCGCGTCGCTGCGGCGCTGGCTGGTGACCAGGCTGGCGCGCGCCTCGCCGTGCGCGCCCAGGGCATCGCGCACTTCCTTGAAGGCGGTGGCCACGCTGTCGCGGTAGTCCAGCTCGGCCTGCAGCTGGCGCGCCTTGGCGGCGTCCAGGTTCGCGTCCAGCCGGCCGCCGTTCCAGATCGGCTGCGTCAGCGACGCGACCACGCTCCACACCAGCGAATTGCTGTCGAAGAGCTTGGACAGCTCGCTGCTCTGACCGCCAAAGGACGCGGAGAGCCCGATGCTGGGCAGGTAGGCCGCGCGCGCCACGTTCACGCGCGCACCGGCCGCGGCCAGCCGTGCTTCGGCCGACTGCACGTCCGGCCGGCGCAGCAGCAGGTCGGACGGGATGCCTTCGGGCAGCTCGGCGATGCCGCCGGTGGGCCGCGCCGCGCGCTGCACGCCCTGCTCCAGCAGCGCCTTGGGCGAGCGGCCCAGCACCAGGGCCAGCGCGCGTTCGGCTTCGCCGCGGGCGCGCTCCAGCTTGGGCAGCTGCAGCTCGCTGTTCAGCAGCTCGGCCTCCAGCTGGCGCCAGTCCAGCTCGGCCATGTCGCCGGCATCCAGGCGCAGCTTCTGCAGCCGCAGGCCGTCGCGCTGGCCGACCAGCACTTGGCTGTAGATGCCGATCTGAGCGTCCAGCGCCTGCAGCGCGGCATACGACTTGACCACCTGCGCCGCCAGCGCGGTGCGCAAGGTGTCGCGCGCCAGTTCGGTGGCCAGCAGTTCGGACCGCGCGGCGGCGCTGGCGGTGGCCAGCTTGCCCCACAGGTCCAGCTCGTAGGCCACGTTGAGGCCACCGCTGAAGCTGTTGGCCGTGACGCCGCCGGGCACGCCGCTGGTGGCTTCGCTGATGCGCGAGCGCCCGCCCGACACCGACGCGTTCACCTGCGGCGAACGCTCGGCGTTCGCCAGCCGCAGCGCGGCGCGCGATTCATCGATGCGCGCCACGGCCCGCGCCAGGTCGCGGTTGTTGGCCAGCGCCTCGTCCACCAGCGCGTCGATCAGCGGATCGCCGAAGCGCTTCCACCAATCGGCCGGCACCGGGGCCATCGCGCTGCCGGCCGGCAGTTCCTGCGCGGCCATCGTCGTGGCGGGGCCGGGCGAGGCACAGGCCGCCAGCAGCGCGGCCAGGGCCAGTGCACCCAGCGCCGCCCGCGGGGTGCGCACTGTCTTGCTCTTCTTCATGGATTCCCTCATGCCGGTTCTCCCTGCGCACCGCCCACGGCGCCCTTGGGCAGCGACGGATGCACGCTGGGATGATGCACGCTCACATGGCCCGTGGCGTGCGCATGCGCGCCCTCGGCCAGGATCTCGTCGGTGCTGCGCTGCTCGCGCAGCTTCCGCGCGGTGACCACCTTGTAGAACATCGGCACGAAGAACACCGCCAGGAAGGTGGCCGCCAGCATGCCGCCCATCACGCCCGTGCCCACCGAACGCCGTGCCGCCGAGCCGGCGCCCGACGAGAAGGCCAGCGGCAGCACGCCGAGGATGAAGGCCAGCGAGGTCATGATGATCGGGCG
>CBIHPZ010000314.1:0-5374 GCA_966211865.1 uncultured Aquabacterium sp. | reverse complement strand
GCGTCGGGGTGGGAAATGATCGCGAAGGTGCGGCGGCGGCGCACCTGCTGGTCGAGTTCGGCGGACATGGGAGAAGGCGGCAAAGCGGGGGCAACCGGCGATTATCGGTGCCGGGCCTGTGGCGGGGGCCTAGGATGCACGCTTTGCCCCCGTAGCCGAGTGCCGCCGTGCTGGACGACCTGTTCCCTGAATCGCGCCCCATGGCGCCCGAGCGCCCCTTGCCCGGCCCGCTGCGCGACACCCCCCACGAGCACCGCGACCTGATGATCGCGTTCGCGCTGGGTGGCATGCACCGCACCCGCACCTGGATCTACACGCTGCTGGCCGACCTGGGTGCACGCGATGGAGAGGGCCGGCGCTACACCAGCGAACGCGTGCGTGACCGCATGGACGAGCTGCGCGACGCCGGTCTCATCGTCGAGCACCCGCACCGGCCCGGCTTCTGGCGCCTGACGCCGGAGCTGGACAACACCATGCTCGCCTGGGTGCTGGACAGCCCCGACCGCGACACCCTGGCCGCCGCGCTGGCGCGCACGGAGAAGGTTTACGGGCATGGCGGCCCCAAGGCGATGCCGGCGCACTTCGCCAACCCGGAAGCGGCCATCGCCGTGCTGCGGCTGTCGCTCTTTGCGGGCGAAGCGCCGCAGGCCTTGGCTCGCTGGCACAACGCCTGCCGCTGGATGGAATGGAACGACGTGGTGGACGCGGCGCTGTCCACCGCCGCCGAACCGGCGCTGCTGCGGCGGCTGCACCCGGTGTTCCGTGCGCGCACCGTGGGCGCGCGCCTGGCCCACGTGCTGCACCAATGGGAAATCATCACGCCGGACCTGTTTGAGCTGTCGGTGGAGCTGCTGACGGGCGCGCAGCTGCCCGACGACCTGCAGCTGCGCATGACGCTGGTCGAGTTCCTGGCGGCCAGCAACCGCCTCGACGACATCGAACCCCTGCTGCGCCCGCTGCGTGAACCGGCCGCCACCGATGCAAGAGATGCCGAGGCGCCGATGGACGCCCGCCACGCGCGCGCCCTGGCGCAGGGTGTGGACGCCACGCTGCTGGCCCTGCGCGGCCGCTGGGCCGAGGCCGAAGCCACCTACGACGCGGCGCTGGCCGAACTGAAGCAGACGCTGGGGCGGCGCAAGAACCTGTTGCCGACGAACCTGCTGTGGCCCTACCTGCAGTGCCTGCTGGCCCAGCAGGCGCGCCCGCAGCACGAGAAAGCCTTGAAGCTGTGCCTGTCCGAGGCCGGCCAGCGCAAACCCACGCCCGACAGCCCCTGGGGGATCGCCGCGCTGGCGCTGCAGATGCAGCAGGGGGATGCGCCGCGTGATCCATCCGTGTTCGGGCCTTACTCGAATGTCGGCGCGCTCGCGTCCATCGACCTCTGGGCCTGGCAGATGCGCGCCTGGGCCCGCAGCGACGCCGGCCAGCAGCCGCTCAGCGCGATGGAACGCCACCACGCCGAATCCCTGATGGAACGGCTGCGCGACGCCGGCCTCCATCGGCTGCACGACGACCTGCGGCACGCCATCGCCGTGCTCGATGGCGCCGAGGCGCCGCCCAGCTTCTTCGTGCCGCCGCCGCAGGCCGCCTGGCAGACGACGCTGAGCGCACTGGCCGCCATCGGCGAGCCGCCGGCGGCTGCGCCAGCCACCGCCGCGGAGGGTGCCCCCACGCGGCTGCTGTGGGTACTAACCGTCAAAGACGATGGCCAGGTGGTGTCCTTGCTGCCGCAGGAACAGAAGCGCGGCCCGCGCGGCTGGGGCAAGCCGCAGGAAATCTCCTTGTGGAAGCTCTCGCGCATGACCACGCTGCCGCCGCACGATGCGGTGGTGGCGCGCAGCCTGAAGCAGCCGGCCTATGCCTCCACCCGCGACGTGCGCATGGACCTGGCGGCGGCGCTGGCCGCGCTGGTGAACCACCCGCACCTGGTGTTCGCCGATGCGCCGGACGTGGCCGTCACGCTGACCGAAGGCACACCCGAGCTGGACGTGGTGGACGAAGGCGAGCGCCTGCGCCTGGTGGTGCGGCCACCGCTGCGGCCAGTGGGTTCGCTGCCGCGCCATGCCGACGCCAGCGAGGTGAAGGCGGCCGAAGCGCTGGCGGGCCTGAGCGTGCTGCGCGACGGCCCCGGACGCGCGCGGCTGGTGCGCTTCACGCCCGCGCAGCGACGCGCGGCGCAGCTGCTGGGCGCGGGCCTGGCGGTGCCACGCTCGGCCGCGGCGCAGCTGCAGCCGGTGCTGCAGGGCCTGGCCGCTCACTTTCAGGTCCAGGCCGATCACCTGCCCGGCGCGCGCGACGTCAGCGCCGCCGCCACCCTGCGCGCTGAGCTGACACCCCGCGGCCACGGCCTGCGGCTGCGCCTGGCGGTGGCGCCCTTCGGACCCGAAGGCCCGCGCCTCGCCCCGGGCCAGGGCCGCCCGCGCCTGATCGCCAGCGTGCGCGGCGAGACCCTCAGCGCACAGCGCGACCTGGACGCCGAGCGCCGCCACCTGGACGCGGTGCTGGACGCCTGCCCCATGCTGAGCCCGCCGCCGGAAGGCGCAGCGGCGGAGTTCGAGCTGGAAGGCGCCGAGGAATCGCTGGCCCTGGTCGAGGCGCTGTCCGCGTCGCCCGCCGTCGAATCGCTCGACTGGCCCGCCGGGCGGTCGCTGTCGGTGGCGCCGGTGGCCCTGGGCCAGCTGCAGGTGCGCGTGCGCAGCCAGCGCGACTGGCTGTCGCTGGAAGGCGGCGTGCGTGTCGACGAATCGCTGGTGATCGGCATCGAGCAGCTGCTGCAGTGGCACGCCAGCACCAGCGGCCGCTTCGTGCCGCTGGGCGAAGGCCGCTACCTGGCGCTAACGCAGGAATTACGCGCCCGCATCGCCGACCTGGCTGCTGTCGCCGAGCAGGCCAAGGACGGCACCCGCGTGCCCGCGCTGGCCGCCGGCTGGCTGGAAGCGGCGCTGGCCGGCAGCGACTGGCAGTCGGACGCGGCGCTGCGCCGGCGCGTCGACGAACTGATCGCGGCGCGCGACCTGCAGCCCGTGCTGCCCAGCACCTTGCAGGCCGAGTTGCGCCCCTACCAGGTTGACGGCTACGCCTGGGCCATGCGCCTGGCCGCCGCGGGCTGCGGCGCCTGCCTGGCCGACGACATGGGGCTGGGCAAGACCCTGCAGGCCCTGGCGGTGCTGCTGGCGCGCGGCGCCGATGGTCCGGCGCTGGTGGTGGCGCCCACCTCACTGGTCGGCAACTGGCAGGCCGAAGCCGCGCGCTTCGCGCCCACGCTGAACGTGCGCGCCTGGGGCGACGGCATGGACCGCCAGGCGCAGATCGACGCCGCCGGCGCGCATGACGTGCTGCTGCTGTCCTACCCGCTGCTGCAGCAGAACGCCGAGGCCTTCGCCGCGCGCGGCTGGCACACGCTGGTGCTGGACGAGGCCCAGGCGCTGAAGAACGCGGCCGCCAAGCGTTCGCAGGCCGCGCAGGCGCTGCAGGCCGGCTTCACGCTGGCGCTGTCCGGCACGCCGGTGGAGAACCGGCTGGCCGAGCTGTGGGCCGTGATGCGCGTGTGCAACCCCGGCCTGCTGGGCACGGCCGCGCGCTTCAACGAACGCTTCGCGACGCCGATCGAACGCGACGCCGACCGCGACGCACAGCGCCTGCTGCGCCGCCTCATCGCGCCTTTCGTGCTCCGGCGCACCAAGGCGCAGGTGCTGGACGACCTGCCGCCGCGCACCGAGCTGGCCCTGGCGGTGCAGCCCGACGACGCCGAACGCGCGCATTACGAGGCGCTGCGCCGCCAGGCCCTGGCAGCCGCCGAACGCAGCCTGGCCGAGGGCGGCGGGCAGGCGCAGATCGGCGTGCTGGCGCAGCTGATGCGGCTGCGCCGCGCGGCCTGTGATCCGCGCCTGGTCAATCCCGAACTCGGCATTCCCGGCGCCAAGGTGCAGGCCTTCGCCGAACTGGCCGCGGAGCTGGCCGCCAACGGCCACAAGGCCCTGGTCTTCAGCCAGTTCGTCGATTTCCTGGCCCTGCTGCGCGAGCCGCTGGACGCCGCCGGCATCGGCTACCAGTACCTCGACGGCGCCACGCCCGCGGCCGAGCGCACGCGCCGCGTCAACGCCTTCCAGCGTGGCGAGGGCACGCTGTTCCTGATCAGCCTGAAGGCCGGCGGCTTCGGCCTGAACCTGACCGCGGCGGACTACGTGGTGATCGCCGACCCGTGGTGGAACCCGGCGGCCGAGGACCAGGCCAGCGGCCGCGCCCACCGCATCGGCCAGCAGCGGCCGGTGACCGTGTACCGGCTGGTCAGCGCGGGCACCATCGAGGAACGCATCGTCGAGCTGCACCAGCACAAGCGCGAACTGGCCGATGGCGTGCTGGAGGCGGAAGACGGCGCCGCCGCCGCCGCGCCGCTGGATGCGCAGGCGCTGGTGGAACTGATCCGCGGTTGACGGCAGGCGCGCCTCACCAGGCCATCTTCGGCGCGACCAGAGCCCAACGCCACGCCCCCGAGATCCCGCCATGCCCGAGCTGCCCGACGTCACCGTCTACATCGAGAGCCTGGCGGCCAAAGTACGCGGCCAGGCGCTGAAGCGCCTGCGCATCCTGAACCCCTTCGTGCTGCGCAGCGCACTGCCGCCGATCTCGTCAGCCGAGGGCTGCACGCTGAGGGGCGTCGAACGGCTGGGCAAGCGGCTGGTGCTGGTGCTTCAGCCGCCTGCCCCGGGCGCCACCGAGCTGCTGCTCGTCATCCACCTGATGATCGCCGGCCGCCTGCGCTGGCTGGCCACGGGCGCCAAGCCACCGGGCCGCATCTCGCTGGCGGCCTTCGAGTTCGAGACCGGCCAGCTGGTGCTGACGGAGGCCGGCACGCAGCGCCGCGCGTCCATCCACCTGCTGGCCGACCGCGCCGCGCTGGCGGCGCTGGACCCGGGCGGCCTGGACGTGTTCGTGATCGACGCCGCCATCTTCGCCGCGCGGCTGCAATCGGAGAACCACACGCTCAAGCGCGCGCTGACCAACCCGCAGCTCTTCAGCGGCATCGGCAACGCCTATTCGGACGAGATCCTGCACCGCGCGCGGCTGTCGCCGATCACGCTGACGCGCAAGCTGGATAACACCGAAATGCAGCGGCTGTTCGAAGCGTGCCGCAGCGTGCTGGCGGAGTGGACCGAACGCCTGCGCGCCGAGGCCGCGGCGCACGGCGGCTGGCCCGACAAGGTGACCGCCTTCCACCCGCAGATGGCCGTGCACGGGCGCTTCGGCCAGCCCTGCCCCGACTGTGGTGCGCCCATCCAGCGCATCGTCCACGCCGACAACGAAACCAACTACTGCGCCCGCTGCCAGACCGGCGGCAAGCTGCTGGCCGACCGCGCCTTGTCGCGTCTCTTGA
>CBIHPZ010000313.1:0-5386 GCA_966211865.1 uncultured Aquabacterium sp. | reverse complement strand
GTGCTGTCGCGCGACCTCATCGAAACCGGCCTGCCCTGGCGCTACCACACCGTGCACATGCTGCGGCTGATGGGCGACGCCGACACCATCGCGCTGGTGGCCGACGATCCCGCCGGCATCCAGGGCTTCGCGGTGATGCAGTTCGGCGACGAACGCGCCCACCTGGTGCTGCTGTGCGTGCGCCCCGCGCTGCAGCGGCGCGGCATCGGCCGCCGGCTGCTGGACTGGCTGCTCGCCTCGGCCCGCGTCGCCGGCATGGCCCGGGTGCAGCTGGAACTGCGCGCCGACAACCCCGGCGCCCACCACTTCTACCGCGCCCAGGGCTTCGAGGACGGCGCCTGGCTGCCGGGCTACTACGACGGCCTGGTCGCCGCGCGCCGCATGGCACTGGAATTGCGAAGTGCGCCGCCAGGCCACCCGCCCGCGGGTTGAAAGCAGCCGCCGCGCGACAGATACCGCACCAATCGCGCCCTGTTCCCCGAAAGTTGCGGTGCCAACGGCCGATATGCTTGTGACGTCCCGCGCCATGGCGCTGTCCGTGGCCCAACCGCCCGGCTGAAACCGATGAACGACTACCTCCTGTGGGCCCTCGCGGCCGTGATCGTGTTGTGGCTGCTGGCCGGCCGCCCGGGCTGGCCCCGCCGCCAGCGCGACGATGCCAGCGTCGCCGAGCCGGCGTCCTCGCTGACCGGCGAAGCCATCACCACCCAGGCCGCCAGCGAAGAAGCCGACGCACTGGCGCGCCAGCGCCTGGCCGAACAGGAAGCCGCGGCCCACGCCGAAGCCGAGCAAGCCGCGGCGCGTGAAGCCGCCGCCGCGCTGGAGCGCGCCGCCACCGCCGCGCGTGTCGCCGCCGAACAGGCCGAAGCCGCCCGGGTGGCCGCGGAACAGGCGGCCGAAGAGGCCGCACGCCAGGCCGCGCAGGAAGCCGAACGACAAGCAGCGCAGGAGGCCGCAGACCAGGCCGCCGCCGAACGCGCCGAGGCCGAGCGCGCGGAAGCCACCCGCCTCGCCGCCGAGCGGCTGCTGGCCGCCGAACGTGAAGCCGCGGCGCAGGCCGAGGCCGAGCGCCTCGAAGCCGCTCGGCTGGAAGCGGAAGCAGCGCGACTCGAAGCCGAGCGGGTCGAAGCCGAGCGGGTCGCTGCCGAACGGCTCGAAGCGGAGCGGCTGGTGGCCGAGCGGCTCGAGGCAGAGCGCATCGAAGCCGAGCGAGCCGAAGCCGCACGACTGGAAGCAGCACGCCTCGAAGCCGAGCGCATCGAAGCCGAACGGCTGGCGGCCGAGCGCGCCGAAGCCGCACGGGCCGAAGCGGCCCGCGTCGAAGCCGAACGCATCGCTGCGCTGCAGCGCGCCGAGGCCGAGCGCCTGGCCGCGGAGCGTGCCGAGGCCGAACGCGCCGAAGCGGCCCGCCTCGAAGCCGCGCGCGTGGAAGCGGCCCGCCTGGAAGCCGAGCGTGCGGAAGCGGCTCGCCTGGAGGCCGCCCGGCTCGAAGCCGAGCGCGTCGAAGCCGCCCGCATCGCCGCCGAACGTGCCGAAGCCGCACGGCAGGAAGCCGCCCGCCAGGCCGCCTCGCGGGCCGCGGCCGAGCGCGCAGCCGCAGAACGTGCCGCCGCGGAGGAACGCGCACAGGCCGAAGCCCGCGCGGCCGCCCAGCGTGACGCACAGCGCCGCGCCGCGCCGCCGGACGCCCCGGCGCCGCGCGCACCGAACCAGATCCTGGTCATGGTCGCCGACGACTCCAAGGTCGTGCGGGTCAAGACCAGCCGCGTGCTGGCCAAGCAGGAATACCGCGTGGCGCTCGCCGAGGACGGCATGGACGCCGTGAAGCTGATGGGCGACGCGATGCCCGACGTGCTGATCACCGACGTCGAGATGCCCGGCATGGACGGCTTCGAGCTGACGCGCCATGTGCGCAGCAACCCGGCCACCGCGAACATGCCGATCATCATGATCACCTCGTCCGACGAGAAGCACCGCGCCGAGGCCATGGCCGCCGGCGTCACCGTGCTGATGGGCAAGCCCTACGAGGAAGAAGCGCTGCTGGCGCAGATCCAGGCCGCGCTGGCCGGGGCCGGCGCGCCGGAACTGGCGCTGGAGTAACAGGCCAGCGGCGCGGCCACGCCGCGGCCGCCATCGTGTTCCCCCAAGAGCCCGCGCCCGCAGCGCGGGCTCGTCGCTTGCCGCATCCTCGGCGCCTCCGGCCTGTGCCGGCCGGCCCAGACACCGAGCGACCGCGATGCCCCTTTCCACCCTCAAACCGCTGCGCCGCACCGGCGCCCTCGCGCTGGCCGCGCTGTGCCTGGCGCTGTCCGCGCCGGCCACCCACGCCCAGCCCGCCGCGCTGCCGCTCCACACCATCACGCTGCCGCCCGGCTTCACGATCGAGCTGCTGGCCCGCGTGCCCAACGCGCGGCAGATGGCGCTGGGGCCGCGCGCCGGCGGCGGCCACGTGCTGTACGTCGGCTCGAAGAGCGCAGGCACCGTGCACGCGCTGGAGCTGGACGCGTCGGGCAAGCCGGGCCCGTTGCACCAGGTCGCGCGCGGCCTGAACGAGCCGGTGGGCGTCGCCTTCCGCGACGGCCACCTCTACGTCAGCGCCATCAGCCGCATCCTGCGCTTCGAGCGCATCGGCGAACGCCTGGCGCAACCGCCGCAGCCGCAGGTGCTGCGCGACGACCTGCCCACCGACCGCCACCACGGCTGGAAATTCATCGCCTTCGGGCCCGACGGCTGGCTCTACGTGCCGGTGGGCGCGCCCTGCAACGTCTGCGAGTCGCCCGAGCGCTACGCCAGCATCCTGCGCATGAGCGCCGACGGCTCGAAGCTGGAGACCTTCGCCCGCGGCGTGCGCAACAGCGTGGGCTTCGACTGGCACCCCGAGACGCGCGAGCTCTGGTTCACCGACAACGGCCGCGACATGCTGGGTGACGACGTGCCGCCCGACGAGCTGAACCGCGCGCCGGCGGCAGGCCTGCACTTCGGCTACCCCTACTGCCACGCCGGCGTGCTGCCCGATCCCGAGTTCGGCGGCAAGCGCGGCGCCCCGGGCGGCGCCTGCAAGGACTTCGCGCCGCCGGCGCAGCTGCTGGGCGCGCACGTGGCCGCGCTGGGCATGCGCTTCTACACCGGCGGCCTGTTCCCGGCCGAATGGCGGCACCGCGTCTTCATCGCCGAGCACGGCTCATGGAACCGCTCGCGCAAGGTGGGCTACCGCATCAGCACGGTCCGGCTCGACGGCACCAGGGGCGTGGCCTACGAGCCCTTTGCCAGCGGCTGGCTGCAGGGCGACAGCGCCTGGGGCCGGCCCGCCGACGTGCTGGTGGCGCCCGATGGCGCGCTGCTGGTGTCCGACGACCTGGCCGGCGCCATCTACCGCATCAGCCACCGCACCGCCCGCTGAGGCTGCGCTGGCGAGCCCGCGCGCCGGGGCGCCAGGGGCACCCGCGCACCCGCGGGCAGTCCCTGCGCCACGGGTGCCGACTTCGCGGTGCGCACGCGCAATTGTCGGCGGGAGACCAGGGCGCGCTGCGGGTCCGCCCCTGGCCTGGGCCGTGGCCCACGCTGGCAAGATCGGCCCGAGGAGGGAACAGCATGCGCATCGTCATCCTCGGCGCCGGCGTCATCGGCACCACCGCGGCCTACTACCTGGCAAAGGACGGCCACGAGGTCACGGTGCTGGACCGCCAGCCCGGCCCGGCGCTGGAAACCAGCTTCGCCAACGCGGGCGAGGTCTCGCCCGGCTACTCCGCGCCGTGGGCCGGGCCCGGTGTGCCGATCAAGGCCATCAAGTGGCTGCTGATGCACCACAGCCCGCTGGTCATCAAGCCGATGCTGGACTGGGCCATGTGGCGCTGGGGCGCGGCGATGCTGCGCAACTGCACCGAGGCGCGCTATGCGCAAAACAAGGCGCGCATGGTGCGCCTGGCCGAATACAGCCGCGACTGCCTGAAGCAGCTGCGCGCCGACACCGGCATCCGGTACGACGAGCGCACGCAGGGCACGCTGCAGCTCTTCCGCACGCAGAAGCAGCTGGACGGCAGCGCCAAGGACGTGGAGGTGCTGAAGCAGTACGGCGTGCCCTTCCAGCTGCTGGACCGCGCCGGCTACCTGCAGTACGAGCCGGCGCTGGCCTCGCAGCAGCACAAGTTCGTCGGCGCGCTGCGGCTGCCGGGCGACGAGACCGGCGACTGCTTCATGTTCACCAACACGCTCGCCTCGATGGCCGAAGCGCTGGGCGCCCGCTTCCGCTTCAATGCGACGGTGCATTCGATAACGCACGATGGACGCGGTGCCACCGGTGTGCGCACCGGCTCGGGCGACCTCCCGGCCGACCGCGTGCTGCTGGCGCTGGGCAGCTATTCCACCGCCATGCTGGCGCCGCTGGGGCTGCGCATTCCCGTGTATCCGGTGAAGGGCTTCTCGATCACGGTGCCCATCACCGACGTGTCCCAGTCGCCGGAGTCCACCATCATGGACGAGACGCACAAGGTGGCGGTGACGCGGCTGGGCCAGCGCATCCGCGTCGGCGGCACGGCGCAGCTGTCGGGCTTCGACCTCGAGCTGACGCCCTCGCGCCGGCGCACGCTGGAATTCGTGGTCACCGACCTGTTCCCGCACGGCGGCGACGTCGCCAAGGCCACGTTCTGGACCGGCCTGCGCCCGATGACGCCCGACGGCACGCCCATCGTCGGCCCCACGCCCATCGAGCGGCTGTGGATCGCCACCGGCCACGGCACGCTGGGCTGGACCATGGCCGCCGGCACCGGCCAGCTGCTGGCCGACTGGATGGGCGGCCGCGCGCCCGCGATCGACACCGAGGGCCTCACGATCGACCGCTACGGCCGAACCGCGGGGCGCCCCATGGCCGGCGCCATGGCCGCGTCTTAGGAGAGTTATGAAGCACGGGCCGGGTGTCGTTCGTCGCAGGCGGCACCGAAAGCGCCGCCACGGCGCGTAAGCTGCGCCTTCCACTGTGGGGAGATCGAAGCGATGAGCGTGCAGGACCGGGTTCGCGTCCGTGAGGTGAAGCTGCTGTCGGACAACTGGTACACGCTGAAGACCACCACCTTCGACTGGCGGCGCAGCGACGGCCGCTGGCAGGAGTGCAAGCGCGAGACCTACGACCGCGGCAACGGCGCGGTGCTGCTGCTGTACAACCGCGCGCGCCGCAGCGTGATCCTGACGCGGCAGTTCCGCTTTCCCGCCTTCGTCAACGGCCACGACGACCTGCTGATCGAGGCGCCGGCCGGCCTGCTGGACGACGCCACGCCCGAGGAATGCATCCGCGCCGAGGCGGAGCAGGAGGTGGGCTTCCGGGTGCGCGCGCCGCAGAAGGTGTTCGAGGCCTTCATGAGCCCCGGCTCGGTGACCGAGCGGCTGCATTTCT
>CBIHPZ010000312.1:0-5390 GCA_966211865.1 uncultured Aquabacterium sp. | reverse complement strand
CGCTGTGCGCAGTGAGCGCAGCGAACGGAGCTAAATGGACGGCGCGCCCCCGGGCCGAGGACCGCAACGGAGTCGGTCCCCCAGGGACCGACCGCCGGACTCGGCCCACCGTGCCCGCACCCCGAACCGCTCGGGCGCCCAGCACACCGCAAGCCAACGCAGGCTCACCGATCACCGGCACTAACGACCCACGCAACAACCGACACCGAGCACAAACGAGCCACCCATGACCACCCACCGCATCGCCCCCTCATTGCTCGCCGCCGACTGCGCCCGCCTAGGCGATGAAGTACGCGCCGTGGTGGAAGCGGGCGCCGACTGGATCCACCTCGACGTGATGGACCAGCACTACGTGCCCAACCTCACCTTCGGCCCGATGGTCTGCCAGGCGATTCGCCCCCACACCACGGTGCCCATCGACGTCCACCTGATGGTGCAGCCCGTCGACGCCCTGGCCGAAGCCTTCTGCCAGGCCGGTGCCGACCTGGTCAGCTTCCATCCCGAGGCCAGCCTGCACGTCGACCGCACGCTGCAGCTGATCAAGAGCAAGGGCAAGCAAGCCGGCCTGGCCTTCAACCCCGCCACACCGCTCGACATCCTGCCCTGGGTGATCGACAAAGTAGACCTGGTGCTCATCATGAGCGTCAACCCCGGCTTCGGCGGACAGGGTTTCATCGACAGCGCCCTGCACAAGATCGAGCAGGCCCGCAGCCTGATCGACGCCAGCGGCCGCGACATCCGCCTTCAAGTCGATGGGGGCATCAAGGCCGACAACATCCGCCGCGCCGCTGATGCCGGCGCCGACACCTTCGTGGCCGGCAGCGCCATCTTTGGCCGCCCCCACTACCGCGATGCCATCGGCGACCTGCGCCGCGCATTGGCCGCGTCACCTGAAAGATAGGCCATGAACGCCCCGCTCTACGCCATTCCCGGCAGCGCCACCCGCGCGACCACCACCGCCCCGGCACCCGCGGCAGCACCCACAGCCGAACCACCCCGCACCGTGGCCGAAGTCCTCGCCAACAGCCAGGTCGAAGCCGTCCTCGACGAACTGGACAACGACCTGGTCGGCCTGACCCCGGTGAAGCAGCGCATCCGCGACATCGCCGCGCTGCTGGTCATCGACCGCCTGCGCCTGGCCCACGGCCTGCAGCCCACGTCCGGCACCGCCGCGCCCAGCCTTCACATGTGCTTCACCGGCAATCCCGGCACCGGCAAGACCACCGTGGCGCTGCGCATGGCGCAGATCCTGCACCGCCTGGGCTACGTGCGGCAGGGCCACCTGGTGGCGGTGACGCGCGACGACCTGGTGGGCCAGTACATCGGCCACACCGCGCCCAAGACGCGCGAGGTGCTGAAGAAGGCCATGGGCGGCGTGCTCTTCATCGACGAGGCCTACTACCTCTACCGCCCCGAGAACGAACGCGACTACGGCCAGGAAGCCATCGAGATCCTGCTGCAGGTGATGGAGAACCAGCGCGACGACCTGGTGGTGATCCTGGCCGGCTATGCCGACCGCATGCACACCTTCTTCCAGAGCAACCCGGGCATGAGCAGCCGCATTGCCCACCACCTGGACTTTCCGGACTACAGCGGCAGCGAACTGCAGGCCATCGGCGACCGCATGCTGGCCGGCCTGGCCTACCGCTTCGGCCCCGGCGCGCGCGAAGCCTTTGCCGAGTACCTGGCCCGGCGCGTCCAGCAGCCGCATTTTGCTAATGCCAGAAGTGTGCGCAATGCGCTGGACCGCATGCGCCTGCGCCAGGCCAGCCGCCTCTTTGCCGACCGCGACCGCCCGCTGGCCCGCGACGACCTGCTGACGCTCGACGTGGCCGACGTGCGCGCCAGCCGCGTGTTCGCCACGCCCACCTGAACCACCACCTTCAACCGAGACCGCCATGCCCCTCACCGGCCGCCGCACCCTCACCCGCTACCTCATCGAGGAACGCCGCCGCTACCCGCAGGCCAGCGGCGCACTGAACGCGCTGCTGCTCGACGTGTCGCTGGCCTGCAAGGCCATTGCCCGCATCGTGGCGCGCGGCGTACTGGCCGCCGGCAGCACGCCCGCCGCCGGCGCCACCAACGTGCAGGGCGAGGTGCAGAAGCCGCTGGACCTGCTGTCCAACGAGATCTTCCTGCGCATGAACGAGTGGAACGGCCACCTGGCCGGCATGGCCAGCGAAGAGATGGAGCAGCCCCAGGCCATTCCGGACGCCTACCCGCGCGGCCGCTACCTGCTGCTGTTCGACCCGCTGGACGGCTCCAGCAACATCGACGTCAACGTCTCGGTCGGCAGCATCTTCAGCGTGCTGCGCGCACCGGCCGACCTGGTGGCGGGGGACCGCGAACTGACCGAGGCCGACTTCCTGCAGGCCGGCGCCACGCAGGTGGCCGCGGGCTATGCGCTGTACGGCCCGTCCACCATGCTGGTGCTCAGCGTGGGCAATGGCGTGGCCGGCTTCACGCTGGACCCCGAGCTGGGCGAATTCGTGCTCACGCACCCCGAGATCCGCGTGCCCGAAGACACGCAGGAATTCGCCATCAACACCAGCAATGCCCGCTTCTGGGAGCCGCCGGTCAAGCGCTACGTGGACGAATGCCTGGCCGGCCGCACCGGCCCGCGCGACAAGGACTTCAACATGCGCTGGATCGCCAGCATGGTGGCCGAGGCGCACCGCATCCTGATGCGCGGCGGCGTGTTCCTGTACCCGCGGGACACCAAGGACCTGGCCAAGCCGGGCCGCCTGCGCCTCTTGTACGAAGCCAACCCGGTCGGCTTCCTGATGGAGCAGGCGGGGGGCCGCGCCAGCACCGGCCGCCAGCCCGTGCTGGGCGTGATGCCTTCGGCGCTGCACCAGCGCATCGGCCTGGTCTTCGGCAGCGCGAACGAGGTCGCTCGCATCGAGCGTTATCACCACGAGCCCGTGACCACCGAGGCGCCGGCCCCGCTGTTCGCGCCCCGCAGCCTGTTCAGAGACTGAGAGCCCACCACCATGTCCCAGCAGCACCCCATCATCGCCATCACCGGCTCCAGCGGCGCCGGCACCAGCAGCGTCACCCGCACCTTCGAGGCCATCTTCCGCCGCGAAGGCGTGAAGGCCGCGGTGATCGAAGGCGACAGCTTCCACCGCTACGACCGCGCCGAGATGCGCGAACGGCAGGCGGCCGCCGAGAAGGCCGGCAACAAGCACTTCAGCCACTTCGGGCCCGAGAACAACCTGTTCGCCGAGCTGGAGCAACTCTTCCGCAGCTACAGCGAAACCGGCAGCGGCCGCCGCCGCAGGTACCTGCACGACCCCGTGGAAGCCGCGCCCTACAAGCAGCCACCCGGCACCTTCACCCCGTGGGAAGACCTGCCAGCCGGCACCGACATGCTGTTCTACGAAGGCCTGCACGGCGCCGTGCGCACCCAGGACGTGGACATTGCGCGTTACCCCGACCTGCTGATCGGCGTGGTGCCCGTCATCAACCTGGAGTGGATCCAGAAACTCTGGCGCGACCAGCACGTGCGCGGCTACAGCACCGAAGCGGTCACCGACACCATCCTGCGCCGCATGCCCGACTACCTGCACTACATCTGCCCGCAGTTCGAGCACACGCACGTCAACTTCCAGCGCGTGCCGGTGGTGGACACCAGCAACCCCTTCATCGCGCGCGACATCCCCAGCGCCGACGAGTCCATCTGCGTCATCCGCTTCAAGAACCCCAAGGGCATCGACTTTCCGTACCTGCTGAACATGATCAACAACTCATGGATGAGCCGCGCCAACACCATCGTGGTGCCCGGCGGCAAGATGGAACTGGCGATGCAGCTGATCTTCACGCCCTTCATCTGGCGAATGATGGAACGGCGGCAACGGGCCCTGGCGGTGTGAGGCGGCCATGGCATCCACATCCAATGACCGCGTGCTGCGCGGCACCCCCCGCCTCGACAACGTGCAGGCCCACGCGCTGCGCATGCTGGCCATCGACGCCGTGCAGGCCGCGAACAGCGGCCACCCCGGCGCGCCCATGGGCATGGCCGAGATGGCCGTGGCCCTGTGGCAGCGGCACCTGAAGCACAACCCCGCCAACCCCGGCTGGGCCGACCGCGACCGCTTCGTGCTGAGCAACGGCCACGCGTCCATGCTGCTGTACGCGCTGCTGCACCTCACGGGCTACGAGCTGCCGCTGGACGAGCTGAAGCGCTTTCGCCAGCTGCACAGCCGCACGCCCGGCCACCCCGAAGTGCACCTGACCCCCGGCGTGGAAACCACCACCGGCCCGCTGGGCCAGGGCCTGGCCAATGCCGTGGGCATGGCGCTGGCCGAGAAGCTGCTGGCCCAGCGCTTCAACCGCGAAGGCCACACGGTGGTCGACCACCGCACCTGGGTCTTCGCCGGCGACGGCTGCCTGATGGAAGGCATCAGCCACGAAGCCTGCTCGCTGGCCGGCACGCTGGGCTTGGCCAAGCTCACGCTGCTGTACGACGACAACGGCATCAGCATCGACGGCGACGTGCGCGGCTGGTTCGCCGACGACACGGCCGCTCGCTTTGCAGCTTATGGATGGCAGGTGATCGGCCCCATCGACGGCCACGACGTCGACGCCGTGGACGCGGCCCTGGACCTGGCGCGCGCCGACGACCAGCGCCCCGCCATCATCCTGTGCCGCACCACCATCGGCGCCGGATCGCCGGGGCGCGAAGGCACGGCCCGCGCCCACGGCGAGCCGCTGGGTGCCGACGAGATCGCCGCCACGCGCCATCGCCTGGCCTGGCCGTACCCGCCCTTCCACGTGCCCGCCGACGTGGCCGCCAACTGGGACGCGCGCGAAGCCGGCGCGCAGGCCGAATCCGCCTGGCGCCAGCGCTTCGAGGCCTACCGCAGCGCCCACCCCGCGCTGGCCGATGAATTCGAACGCCGCCAGCGCGGCGACCTGCCGGCCGACGCCCGCGCCCAGCTGGTGGCGATGATCGAACGCGCGGCCGCGCCCAACGCCGCCGTGGCCACCCGCAAGGCGTCGCAGCAGGTGCTGGCGCCGCTGGCCGAGCTGCTGCCGGAACTGCTGGGCGGCAGCGCCGACCTGACCGCCAGCAACCTGACGGACTTTCCCGGCTGCGGCGCCATCACGGCCCATCAATTCACCGGCCGCCACCTGAGCCACGGCGTGCGCGAATTCGGCATGGCCGCGGTGATGAACGGCCTGGCGCTGCACGGCGGCTTCATTCCCTACGGCGGCACCTTCCTCACCTTCAGCGACTACAGCCGCAACGCCATCCGCATGGCCGCGCTGATGAAGCAGCGCGTGGTGCACGTCTTCACCCACGATTCCATCGGCCTGGGCGAAGACGGCCCCACGCACCAGCCGGTGGAGCACGCGGCCAGCCTGCGCCTGATTCCTAACCTGGA
>CBIHPZ010000311.1:0-5402 GCA_966211865.1 uncultured Aquabacterium sp. | reverse complement strand
TGGGCTGCGCCAGGGCGTCGCCCGCCGAAAGCCAGCCCAGCAGGATCCACAGGAAAGTGCCGAGCAGCGCGCCCGTCAACATCACGGTACGGTGCTGCCGGCGTGTGGTCGCGTCGTTCATGGGGTTCTCCTGAGGCATGCGCCGGACTGGGGCGATGCGTGGGGCTCGGGCAGCCATCCCACCGGTTGTTGCGGCGACCCACGGCGCGGCGTCAGTCCAGCGGGATCTTGTGGACCTTCACCAGGTTGCGGAAGAACTGGATGCGCTGCGCGATCTCGTCCTTGTACTGGGCGGGGGTGAGGACCTCCGGCAGGATGGCGCCGCGGGCTTCCCAGGCCTGCTTCGTCGCCGGGTCCGCCAGCATCGTGCGCATGCCCTCGAACAGGCGCTTCACCACCGCATCGGGCGTGCCGGCCGGCGCGGCCAGGCCGGTCCATGAGGTCAGGTTCAGCTCGGGCAGTTTCAATTCCTCGAAGGTGGGCACGCCCGGCAGCTGCGGCAGGCGCTTCGGCGCGGCCACGGCCAGCGCGCGCAGCTTGCCGGCGGTGATGTTGGGCAGGTTGGAGGTCAGGTTGTTCCAGGTCACCTGCACCAGGCCCGCCAGCATGTCGGTCAGCGCCGAGCCGGCCCCCTTGTACGGCACGTGCGTGATCGACAGGCCGAGCCTGGACTTCAGCACCTCCATGCTCAGGTGCGCCACCGAGCCGATGCCGGAACTGGCGTAGTTCCACTTGTTGGGGTTGGCGCGCACGTAGGCCACGAATTCCTCGAAGGACTTCACCGGCAGGTCGGCGCTCACCAGCAGCACGTTGGACAGGCGCTCGATCAGCGTGATGGGCGCGAAGTCGTTCACCGCGTTGTAAGGCAGGTTGGGCGTGACCACCGGGTTGACCACGTGCGTGGTCTGCGAGGTGACGACCAGCGTGTAGCCGTCCGCCGGCGCCTTGGCGACGTAGGCCGAGCCGATGGCGCCGCCGGCACCCGCCCGGTTGTCGACCACCAGCGTCTGCCCCAGCTGCTTGCCCAGCCGTTCCGCGACCGCGCGGCCGGCGATGTCCACCGCGCCGCCGGGCGCGAAGGGCACCACCAGGTTGATCGGCCGGCTGGGGTAGCGCGGCGTTTGCGCCCAGGCGGGCAGGACCGTGCCGCCCAGCAGGCCGGCCGCTGTTCCGAGCAGGTGTCGACGGTGGATGGTGTTCGTCATGGTGTGTCTTCGTGGCTCAGTCGGGTCGGCAGGCCAGCGCGGCCTGGATGTCGCTCGCTATCAATGAAAGGACGCGTCCAATGTCGTGACGCACGCGCTCGAAGGTGGCCAGCGGCTGGCGCGTGTCTTCGTCGAGGTAGAGCTTGCGGTTGATCTCGACCTGCAGGCTGTCGCAGCCGCTGCCGCAGCGGCCGTGCTGGCGCACCAGGTCCTGGCCGGCATACGGGTCGTTCACCGCCACGCTGTAGCCGCGCGAGCGGAAGGCCCCGGCCACGCGGGCCGTGAACTCGGGCGAGCAGCTCTGGCCATGCAGGTCGCCCAGCACCACGTCGGCCAGCGGCACCTTGGACGTGCGGCCCAGGCGTTCATAGGCATTGCTGGGCATGGAATGCAGGTTGAGGTGCCAGGCCCGCCCGAAGGTGCCGAGCGCGTGCTGCACGGCGTCGCCCAGGGCGCGCCGGTAGGGCCGCCAGCAGGTCTCGATGCGGCGCTGCACCTCGGTCACGGACAGCCGGCGGTCGTAGATGTCCTGGAAGGTGGTGGTCTTGCTGAACACCAGGCCGTTGCCCAGGTTCACGCAGGGCGCGGAAGGCTTGGCCTCTTCCGGCCACGGCTCGGAGAGCATCGCCACGTCGATGTCGTTGCAGGCGCGGTTGGGGTCGAGGTAGCTGCGCGGGAAACGCGCGTGGATCAAGGTGCCGCCCACGGCCGGCACGTCGGCCCACAGCGCTTCCACGTGGGTGTCTTCGCAGCGCCGCAGGTCCGCCAGGGCGACGGCGAAGCGGAAATCGCCGGGGTAGGCGGTGCCGCTGTGCGGTGAATCGCAGATCAGCGGAATGGCGGTGGTCTGGGGGCGCACGATGGCGACGCTTTCGAGTGGGTTCACGGTGCTCGGCGATGGAAATGGACGGGGAATGGGCGCCGCAATGGACGCCGTCATGGACGCCGCAATGGACGCCGCTTGGAGCCGCAATGGGGCGGGAATGAGTGGCAGCTTAGGCACGCCCATTCGCGCCGGGAATCGACACTCGTGCACGGCGTGATGCCAGAATGACATCGCCCATGAAGTTCCGCGCCGCCTCCCTCGTCGAGCTGCATGCCTTCCTCGGCGTGTGCCGGGCCGGCACGGTGCGCCAGGCGGCGGAACAGCTGTGCGTGACCCAGGCCGCGGTCAGCCGCGCGGTGCTGCGGCTGGAGCGGCGCCTGGGCTGCACCTTGTTCGAACGCAGTGCGCAGGGCGTGACGCCCACCGCGCAGGCGCGGGCGCTGCGCGAGCGCATCGAGCCCAGCGTGATGCAGCTGGAACGTGCCTTCGTCGATTTCAACCCGCTCACGGCGCAGCGCTACACCCTGCGCCTGAGCGTGGTGCCCACGCTGGGCACGCGCTGGCTGATGCCGCGGCTGGGCGCGTTCCAGGCCCGGCATCCGGACGTGGTGGTGGAGCTGCGGCAGTTCCGTCGCGACGACGACTTCCAGCGTGACGACGTGGACGCGTGGATCGCGCTGCGGCAGCCGGGCCGGCGCTGGCCGCGTTCCATCTCGGCGCGCTACCTGCTGGGCCGCGACGTGACCGTGGTGTGCACGCCGGCCATCGCCGCGCGCCTGCGTTCACCCGCCGGGCTGCTGAAGCAGCCGCTGCTGCACCACACCTACTACCCGGACAACTGGCGCCTGTGGCTCGACGCGGCCGGGGTGCCCAGCGCGGCATTGCGGCTGGGCACGGGCTTCGACCTGTCTCACCACCTCATCGCGGCGGCGGCCGCGGGCCTGGGCGTGGCGGTGGTGCAGCCCTGCCTGATCGAACGGGAGCTGGCGTCGGGCGAGCTGGTGCTGCCGTTCGATGTGAGCGTGTCCACCGGCCGCGGCTATCACCTGTGCACCCGCACGGCGGCGGCCGGCAAGCCGGCGGTGGAGCTGTTTTCGCGCTGGATGCTGGAGACGGTGGCCGGCGGGAACGCCTGACGGACCGGCGGGCCGGCGCTGCCGCCCCGCGCGTGCGGTGAAGTCATCGACGGCAGGCCGGCCGCATCGGCACCTGCCCCGGCCACAGACCCGGTCGCCCGCCTGCTGCTGAAGGTCCGGGTGTCGCGCCGGCGCGGACCGAGGGTGCTGCTCAGCGCGACCCGGCCGCCTGGCCCAGGGCCTGCTCCAGGTCGTCCAGCACCTCGTCCAGCCGCTGCAGCGGCTGTGCCAGCGCGTGGCGGGCCTTGCCGCGCCGGGGCTGCACCAGGTGGCGGTGACGGTCGTCCAGCGCCGCATCGTCCAGCGCCAGCCCGTGCGCGGCCAGCATCAGGCCGATCGACGTGCGGCGCGAGCGCAGGTCCTCGCGCGTCTTCTGGTACGCATGCTCGGCCAGCTGGCGGCGTTGCGAATAGCTGAGGATGTTCGCGAGGAACATCTCGGGGTCGCGCTGGTCGGGCTCCAGCAGCAGGATGTCGGTGTCGGGGTGGCTGGCCTCGTAGCCCTTCAGGCCCAGTTCCAGGCGCGAATGGATCAGCGTGCGGAAGGTCTGCGACAGCACCAGCGGCAGCCCGCCCTGCACGATCTGCGGGATGCGGCCGGCGCCTTCCAGCACGCGGTGGCGCGGCGCGTGCGTCGCGTCGAAGGGCACCAGCGGGTTCAGGCACAGCAGCAGGTCGATGCCGTCTTCCAGCAGCACGCGGGCGTGCAGCGTCTTCTTCAGCGCGCCGTCCACGTACCAGCGGCCGCCGATGGCCACCGGCGGAAAGAGGCCCGGCAGGGCTGCGCTGGCCGCCACCGCGCGCGAGATGGGCACGTGGTCCCAGCCCGGCTGGCCGAAGGGCGCGGCGTCGCCGCTGTCGAGGTCGGTGGCCACCAGCACCAGGCGGCGGTCCAGGCGTCGGAAATCATTGCTGCGGCCGGGGCGCGAGAACACCTCGCGCAGGCGGGCTTCCAGCGGCTCGTGGCTGAAGAGGCCGGTGGGCAGCGCGCGGCCGAGGCGTTCGATGGTGGAGATGAGCGAGCGGTGGCCGCCCCTCAATCCGGCCAGCTGCAGCCCGGCCTGCGTGGCCAGCCAGGGCAGTGAGGCGAGCCGGCGCGCGAATTCGCCGAAGGCCGGGCGCACGAAGAGCATCGGGCTGACCACGTCGTCGGCCAGCGCGGGGTCGTTCTCGATGAAGGAGGCGCACAGCGTGCGCGGCCGCATGCCGTTGGCCAGCGCCGCGGCGATGAAGCTGCCGGCGGAGACGCCGACGTAGCCGTCGAGGTCGGTGAAGTCCAGGCCCGGGACGGCTTCTTCCAGCGCGCACAGTGCGCCGATCTCCCAGGTGGCGCCCAGCGGTCCGCCGCCGGCCAGGGCCAGGCCGACGCGGGGGCGGCGGCCGCCACGCCGCGGCAGCAGGCGCTGGCGCCCGGTGCGCGAAGGGGTGTGATCAGCGCGATGAAAAAAGGGCGCCGCAGCGCCCTTCGTCGATCGCGTCAGCGCAGCTCGGCTCACGACGCAGTGGCGGTGGAAGCGGCCGTCTTGCGCGCGGTGCGGCGCTTGGCGGCGGGCTTCTCGGCGCCATTGGCCTCAGCGGCCTTCGTGGGGGTCTTCGCAGCCGCCTTGCGCGGTGCCTTGGTGGCGGTCTTGGCCGATGCGGCCTTGCTGGCCTTCGCGGCCGGCGGCGTCACGTCGCCGCCCAGCTTGGCCACCGCGGCGGCCAGCGCTTCCACGCGCTCGGCCAGGGCGGCCACGTCCTTGGCGGTGGGCACGCCCAGGCGGCTCATCGCGCGGGCGGTGCGTTCTTCAAAGATGGTTTCCAGCTTGTCCCACTGCGCGTTGGCCTTGCCGCCGACTTCGCCGGCCATCGCGCTCATCTTGCCGGCCACGTCGCCCAGCTTCTCGCTGGCGGCGGCCTGGGTCTTGCGGTGCAGGCTCTGGCCTTCCTTCATCAGCGTCTCGAAGACCTTGGTGCCTTCGCCCTGCGCCTTGGCGAAGGCG
Source organism: uncultured Aquabacterium sp. (assembly GCA_966211865.1). Classification (GTDB taxonomy): domain Bacteria; phylum Pseudomonadota; class Gammaproteobacteria; order Burkholderiales; family Burkholderiaceae_C; genus Pseudaquabacterium. The sequence goes on along the minus strand of CBIHPZ010000311.1, from coordinate 254 downwards.
CCGAGGCCGGCCAGCCAGATCTGCTGGGCCGATTCCTTGATGGTGTTGGCGAGCTGGCTGTCCAGCAGGCCGGCGGGCGACGCGGCCTTCTTCTCGGCCATCTTCTGAAGCTTCTTGACCATGGTGTGTCCTTGGGCGTTTGTCGTTGAGGGAGGGGAAGGGTGAAAGGGTGGCGCTCGAGACCACCGCTGGGGCGGCAGTGTAGGCAGCTGCTTTCGGGGGCACAGCCTAATTCGTTAGGCCTTGCGCCCTAG
>CBIHPZ010000310.1:0-5413 GCA_966211865.1 uncultured Aquabacterium sp. | reverse complement strand
GACGGCCTCGATCGCCTTGTGGCTGGGCGCGTGGGGATGGCTGCTCATCTGGCGAGTTAGAAGCTCATTGTTGCTGGTGCTTGACCTGGCCGGCATCGACCATGTGCACCAGTTCCCACACGTGGCCGTCGGGGTCGTTGAAGCCGTGGGCGTACATGAAGCCATGGTCCTGCGGCTCGTTGGGCACGCTGCCACCGGCGGCGCGGGCCTTGGCGACCAGGCGGTCCACCTCTTCGCGGCTGTCGCAGGACAGGCACACCAGCACTTCGACGCCCTTGGACGTGTCGGGAATCGGCTTCTTCGTGAAGCCGGTGAAGAACTGCTCCACCAGCAGCATGGCGAACAGGTTCTCGCCCAGGATCATGCAGGTGGCGTTCTCGTTGGTGAATTGTGGGTTGAAGGTGTAGCCCAGCGCGCCGAAGAAGGCGACCGAGCGCTGCAGGTCCTTGACGGGCAGGTTGACGAAGATCTGGCGGTGCATGCGATGACTCCTGAAATGAGCGGCCGACCGAGGAGGATGGGCCGGCGGGGAGCGGGTGGACGCTGGGGCTGCCGAGGCAAGCCACAGCGCATCAGTTCAGGCCGTTGCCGACGCCCAGCCCGCGGAAGCGCTCGGCCGACGGGTTGGCTTCGAAGTCTTCCAGCTCGTACAGCTGGCGCACTTCCACCTCGCAATCCATGTCGGCGAAAGGCGCGGGAAAGCGGCGGGTCCATTCCAGCGCCTCTTCGCGCGATTTGACCTGGATGAGGGTGTAGCCGGCGATCAGCTCCTTCGTCTCCGCGAAAGGCCCGTCCACCACCGTGCCCTTGCCGCCGCGGTAGCGGATGCGCCAGCCGCTGCTGCTGGGCTTGAGCCCGTTCGCATCCAGCAGCACGCCGGCGTCGGCCAGCTGCTCGTGGTAATCGGCCATGGCGGCCATCAGTCGTTCTTCGGGCAGTGCGCCGCTTTCGCTGACTGCATTGGCGCGGACCTGGATCATGAATCGCATCGTGGTGCTCCTGGAGCGGGGTGGCGGGTGCCGGCGGGCCGGCGCTCATCACCACGACGCACGAGCCCTTGTTGGATCGACACGCCCGCCGCGCCGGGAAAACCCGAGGGCCGGCGGCTGGCGCGGCGCGGCGTCAGCGCCGGTTCAGAGCGAGTCTTCGAAGCAGGCGCCGATGGCGCGCACTTCCACCGTGGCCCATTCGGCGGCCGGGCAGCGCGCCGCGATGGCCAGCGCTTCCTCGCGGGTCTTGCAGGTGAGCAGGAAGATGCCGCCGACGATTTCCTTGGCCTCGGCGAAGGGGCCGTCGACGATCCGCGCGCGGCCTTCATGGCGCTGCACGCGCGCGGCCTGGCCGTCGATGCGCAGTGATTCAGCCATCGTCAACTGCCCGGCTTCCTTCAAGTCGGCGGCAAAGCCGGTCATGCGGTCCCAGGCCTCGCGCGCTTGCGCCGGCGTGCGGGCCTGGCGTTGACCGGGGGGTTCCATGATCACGAGCATGTAGGACATCGCGGGGCTCCGGGGCAGGCGCCGGTGCCCGGTGGGGCGGGCGCGGCGGCCAGGGGATGGAAGGGGTGGGCGCCATCTTAGCCAGGGGCTGGCACCGCGCGCGGACGGGCACCCGCCCCGATCGCGTGGCCGGCTCAGCGCGCGATGCTCGCGCCCAGCAGGCGCGGTGCCAACAGGTGGACCAGCGCGATGCCGGTGCCGGTGAGCAGCAGCGATCCGATCAGGTGCGTGCCGGCGGTCACCAGCGCCCAGCCCCACTGCTGGCGGATCAGCAGCGACGTGACCTCGGCCGAGAAGGTGGAGAAGGTGGTGAGCCCGCCGAGGAAGCCGGTGACCAGCAGCAGGCGCCATTCCGGCGCCAGGTGCGGAAGCTGCGCGAATCCCGCCGTGGCCACGCCGACCAGCAGGCCGCCGATCAGGTTGGCGGCCAGTGTGCCCAGCGGCATGCTGGGCAGCAGGGGGTTGAGCCAGAGGCTGAGCACCCAGCGCAGGCAGGCGCCGAGGCCCGCGCCGCTGAAGACTGCCAGCACGGCGAGGCCTGTCATGCGAGGGGTCCGGAGTTTGGTCGACGGTGCGCAGCGTAGCGTGCTGTGGGCCACGCCAAAAAATGAACCAACGGCAGGCGATTGGTCAGGGCGGTGTTCGTGCGGTGGTAGGGGTAGGTTGGTCGGTGGAGGGGAAGGTGGTGATGGTGGTGGTCGGTTGGGTTTGGTAGGCTCAACGGGATGCCGTTGGTTCATTTTGATGCTGGCGACCTGTTTGACGACCCGTCGTCACCCCTGCCGCCCTTCCAGCGCAGCTTCGAAGCCTGGCTCCAGCACGCGCGGCGCGGCGGCACGCTGGCGCGCGACTCATCGGAAGAGGTCTACCGCCACCTCTGGGCCGTGCTGACGAAGTGGTGCGTTGGGCAGCAGCCGCCGGTGCGTCTGGAAACCTTGAGTGCCTCAGACCTGCAGGCCTTCATCGATTCCCGCAGCGGCGCGCAGGGGCCCGATGAAGAGCTGTCGCCACGCTACGTCTGGCGCCTGCTTCACCTGGTGGACCGCGTGCTGCAGCACCAGCGCCGCGCCACCGGCTCGCTGCGTGCGCAAGGCGGCCACCATCCAAGCCCCGCGGCGGAACTGCTGGAAAGCCGACCCGACTGGCAGTACGCCAATGCCGCCCTCGCCGATCCACTGCCGGAGCACCTCAGCGCCGCGCAGGCGCGGCGCCTGGTCAGCTTCCTCTCCGAAGCGCGCCCGCGCGGTGGTGCCCGCAGCGGCCTGCGCTTGTGGCAGGAACTGCGCAACCGCGCCTCGGTCGCGCTGCAGCTGGGCGCGGGCCTGAGCCCTGGGGACGTTCGGGCCATGCGCGTGGACGGCGCCATCGTCGAGGGCGGCCGGCAGCCGGGCCTGCCCTGGAAACTGCGCGTGGCCGCCGATGGCCTGTCGCCCGAACGCGAGGCGCCGCTGGCCGGCTGGGCGGCGCAGCTGCTGCGCCATTGGCTGCAGGTGCGCGCCGAGGTGGGCATCGCCGGCGAATGGCTTTTTCCGTCCACCCGCAGCGGCAAGCCGTGGGGCAAGGTGGCGCAGTACCAGGCGGTGAAAGCGGTGCTCGCCGGTGCGGGCTTTGACGAGGACGTGGTGCGCGGCGGCTCCTTCCGGCTGCGCCACACCTTTGCGCTGCGGCAGCTGCGGCGCGGGCGTGCGCCGGAAGACGTGGCCCGCTGGCTGGGCGTGACGGACCCCGCTGTCATGACACGTTATCAGCGCGTGCTGATCGCACCGGTCGACGACGTGGTCTGAAGCAGCCGCCAGGGGGCAGCGCGCGCCGAAGGCATTGCCGGATCAGCGCCCGGCCGGCCGCACGCCATCACGGCGGCGGCAGCGTCTTGTCGTCGTTCAGGCGCCGATCAGCACCACGTAGCCGCCGATGCACACGGCCACCACCAGCACCATGCCCAGCCAGGCGCCCACGCGGGCGGCGCGCCGGCGGCGGAACAGGTGGCGGTCGCTGGGCCAGAACAAGCCTGCGCCACCGGGGCGGGAAGGCTGGAAGCGTTCACCGTGGAGGCCGTTGCCGGCCAGGGGATCTCCATTCATCGTGGCTTGATCTTACGCACGGAAACCTCACCCTGGTGCCCCTTGGTTCAAGGCAGAAAGTCAGGTTGGGCTGTGCTTTTCGCACAACCGACGCTCGCTTCGCCATGCCACGCGGTGCCATGCACAACGCTGGTGCTCGCGGCCATGGACGGCGTCCACGTTCCACCCGGCGGCACAATCCCTGCATGCCCCTTCCCGCGCCCCTCACCGGCTCCGCCATGGCCGGGAACCCTGCATTCAGCGCCACCGATGAAAGGCACATGCAGCGTGCGCTGGCGCTGGCGGCGGAAGCCATCGGACTCACCGAACCGAACCCCCGCGTTGGCTGCGTGATTGCCGGCGACGGCTGGACCGCCGAAGGCCACACCCAGCGTGCCGGCGAAGCCCACGCGGAGGTGATGGCCCTGCGCGATGCCGCCGCGCAGGGGCGTGACACCCGCGGAGCCACCGCCTACGTCACCTTCGAGCCCTGCGCCCACCATGGCCGCACGCCCCCCTGTTGCGACGCGCTGGTCGCCGCCGGCATCCGCCGCGTGGTGGTCGCGCTGGGCGACCCGTTCCCGCAGGTGGCCGGCGAAGGCCTGCGCCGCCTGCGCGCCGCAGGCATCCAGGTCGACCTCGGCCTGGGCGCCGATGAATCGCGCGAACTCAACATCGGCTTCCTGTCGCGCGTGCAGCGCGGCCGGCCTTTCGTGCGCATGAAGATCGCCGGCTCGCTCGACGGCCGCACGGCGCTGGAAGACGGCCGCAGCCAGTGGATCACCGGCCCCGAAGCCCGCGCCGACGGCCACCGCTGGCGCCGCCGCGCCGGCGCCATCCTGACCGGCATCGGCACCGTGCTGGCGGACGACCCGCGCCTCGACGTGCGCGAGGTGCCCACGCCGCGCCAGCCGCTGCGCGTCATCGTCGACAGCCGCCTGCGCACGCCCGTGAACGCGCGCATCCTGGCGCCGCCGGGCGAGGTGCTGCTGGTCGCCGCCCATGCCGCAAGCGCCGCGGCCGATGCATTGCGCGGCACCGGTGCCACCGTCGTTGCGCTGCCGGCGCATTCGGCGATGGCGCAAAGCCGCGTCGACCTGGCCGCATTGATGTCGGAACTCGGCCAGCGCGGCATCAATGAATTGCATGTGGAAGCCGGGCCTTTGCTGAATGGCGCATTGCTGCAATCCGGCCTGGTCGATGAGCTGCTGCTGTACCTGGCGCCCAAGATGATCGGCCCTGGCCGCCCGCTGGCGGCGCTGGCTGCCTTGCCGGCGCTGGAGGCGGCCCGCCGCTTCGCCTTCATCGAATGCAGCGCCGTCGGTTCCGACCTGCGCCTGCGCGCCCGCGCCGCCGATTGAAAGCCATGGCCATGCGCAATGCATGGCATCACATTGACGGATTGAATGCCGCAATGGCGCCATTCATGGCCTGTGATCTGGCATATCCTTGCGATCCCAATCACGACTCGATCGCAAGAGGTTGAACCTGATGAAGAAAACCGAGACCTATGGCGCGGTGGTGGCCGAGATCCAGAAGCTGGAGCAGCGTGCCGCGGAATTGCGCAAGCGGGAATTGCCCGGCGTGATCCAGCGCATCAAGGAAGCCATCGAGGCCTATGGCCTCAGCGCGGCCGACCTCGGCTTCGAGGGGGCCCACAGTGGTGGTGCCGGTGCCGCGGCAAGCAGGCCGGCCGCACCGGCTCGGGCCCGGCGCGGCAGCGCGTCGAAGGGCATGCTGCAGACCGGCGTCGCGAAATACCGCGACCCCAAGTCCGGCAAGACCTGGACCGGCCGCGGCAAGCCGCCGCTGTGGATCGTCGGGGCCAAGGACCGCACGCCCTTCCTGATCGACCCC
>CBIHPZ010000309.1:0-5415 GCA_966211865.1 uncultured Aquabacterium sp. | reverse complement strand
GAGCGCTGCCCCTGGGCGCGGTACGCCGATTGCCGCAGCAGCGCCATCCCACCAACCTCCCGGAGCTTCCGCGATGACACAGGTTTCAGAAGCGATGACCCGCGGCGTGCGCAGCATGGCGCCGACCGAAACGGTGATGAAGGCCGCCCAGGCCATGGACGAGCTGAACGTGGGCGTGATCCCGGTGTGCGACGGCGAGCGCCTGGTCGGCATGGTGACCGACCGCGACATCGTGCTGCGCGCCGTCGCCCAGGGCTGCGCCGCCGACCGCACGCCGCTGGCCGACGTGATGAGCGAGCACGTGCGCTGGTGCTACGAGGACGACTCGGTCGAGGACGTGGCCGCGCAGATGCGGCAGACGCAGATCCGCCGCCTGCCGGTGGTGGACCGCGAGCAGCACCTGGTGGGCATCCTGTCGCTGGGCGACCTGGCCGCCAAGGGCGAGGACGAGCAGGCCGAGGACGTGCTGCGCGACGTCTCCGAGCCGGCCGAGCCGGACCGCTCCGGCCAGTCCGCCGCCAGCGGGGCCGCGGGCGGCGGGGCTGCGCAGGCGCAGGACGGCTGAGCCTTCCCGTTCGCCACGCCGCGCGCCGGGCGCCGGCCCACGCGCGGTTTGTCAAGCCCGCGGCGCGCGCGCGGGCCGCCAGCGTGCATGCCGTCACACGCCCGGTTCGTGCCGCCACGGCAGGGTCAAGCCTTCCCGACGCCAGCCGATATCGCCTGGACGAACAGGGCTGGGAATGGCCGATCCACGACGAACTTCGACTCCGGCCGCACTGCTCCTGGCTGCTGCCGCCGCGCTGGCACTGGAACCACTGCCGGCCGCCGCGCAAAGCGCCGCCGACCTGGCCGAGCTGCCGCTGGACCGCCTGCTGGACATGCAGGTCACCGGCGCTTCCCGCGTGGCCGGACGCCGCAGCGAATCGGCCGCCTCGGTCAGCGTCGTCACGCGCGAGGAGATCGAGGCGCTGGGCTGGCGCACGCTGGGCGAGGCGCTGCGCTCGCTGCGCGGCACCATGCTGGTCAGCGACCGCACCTACGACTACGCCGGCGTGCGCGGCTTCTACGCCAGCGGCGACTACAACACCCGCGTGCTGCTGCTGATCGACGGCAACCGCGTCAACGACCGCCTGTATGACCAGGCCTACCTGGGCGGCGAGTTCCCGCTCGAGATCGGCGAGATCGAGCGCATCGAGTTCATCCCCGGCCAGGGTTCGGCGGTGTACGGCGCCAACGCGCTGTTCGGCGTCGTCAACGTCATCACCCGCGGCGTGGGCCCGCGCGGCGGCAGGGCCGGCGTGGGCCTGGGCCGCGACGGCGAGCGCTGGTGGCGCGCCCACTGGTCGCAGCCGACCGGCGCCGGCGGCTGGCGCCTGGCCGCCACGCGGCTGCGCCGCGATGGCGCCGCGCTGGCCTGGCCGCAGGCGCCGGGCGGCGCCGCCGAACGCCGCAACCCGTCGCCCGACGACGCCACCCCGGCCGGCCCCGGTGCCGTGGTGCCTGGCCTGGAAGCCGAGACGCGCGAACAGCTGCGCCTGCGCTGGGACCACGGCGGCTTCCGCTTCAGCGCCATCCATGCCGACCGCCGCCAGGGCGTGCCCTGGACGCCGGGCATGGTCTTCGGCGATGCGCGCAACAGCTACCACGACCGCCTGACCCTGCTGAGCCTGCAGCAGGAGGCGGCGGTGAGCGGCCTCGAGCAGCTCACCTGGCAGCTGCACGCCGGCCAGTACCGCTTCATCGGCGACTACGTCGTCGACTACCCGCCCGTCACGCTGAACCGCGACACCGGCCTGGGCCGCTGGTGGGGCGGCGAGCTGCGCGTCACCAGCACCCGCTTCGACGGCCACCGCCTCGTGGCCGGGCTGGAGTGGGAGCGTTCGGCCGCGCTGGCGCAGCGCAATTTCGACGTCGAGCCCGGCACCGACAGCTACCTGGACGACCGGCGCCAGGCGCGCCGCGCAGCGCTGTTCGCCGAAGACCAGCTCGCCCTGGGCGCGGACTGGACGCTGCACCTGGGCGGCCGCGTCGACCGCGTGCAGGGCGACCGCGGCGCCACCAGCCCGCGCGTGGCGCTGGCCTGGCGGCCGGCGGAGGACTGGCACCTGAAGGCCATCCACGGCCGCGCCTTCCGCCGCGCCAATGCCTACGAGGCCTACTACGCGGTCGATACGCCCGGCGGCTACACCCGCAACCCATCGCTGGGCCCCGAGCGCGTGCGCGGCGACGAGCTGGGCGTGGAATGGCTGCCCAGCGCGGAATGGCGCACGTCCGCCTCGCTGTACCGCAACCGCGCGCGCGGCCTGCTGATCCTGGGCTACGACCCCGAGGCCGACCGTTACCAGGTGGCCAACAGCGGCAGCTTCGCCGCCCGCGGCGCCGAGCTGGAAGTCGAGCATGCCGGCCGCCTGCTGCGCTGGCGCCTGAACGCCGCCTTCAACCAGGACCGCTCGGGCGCCGAGGCCGGCTTTCCTTCGCCCTACCCGCACCGGCAGCTGAAGGGCACGCTGGTGGCGCCCCTGGGCGCCGACTGGCGCCTGGGCGCCGAGCTGCAGGCCATGAGCCGCCGCGCCGGCGCGCCGGGCCAGGCCCTGGCCCACCTGAGCCTGGGCGGGCCGCTGGCCATCGGGGACCAGCGCCCCCAGCTGCAGCTGGGCTTGCGCAACGTCTTCGACCGCGCGGCGGCCGACCCCGGACCGGACGCGCAGCGCCTGCCGCTGCTGCCCCAGCCCGGCCGGCAGTGGCGCGTGCAGCTGGATTGGCCGCTCTGGTAACGCGTCAGGACGATGGCCACGCCGAAGCACCATCCATGGCACCTGCGCCGCCGCCCGGCCGGGCGCCTGTGGCCGTGCCTGCTGCCGTGCGTGCTGGCCGGCGTGCTGTCGGCCCTGCCGGGTGAGAGCCGCGCGCTGGAGGAGCCGCCGCTGAAGGCCGCCATCGTCTACAGCCTGCTGCAGTACGTGCAGTGGCCCGACGAGGCCGCGCTGGCCGCCAATGCGCCCCTGGCGCTGTGCGCCGAGCGCCAGGGCCCGCTGTGGCCGCACCTGGCCGCGCTGAACGGCCGCGCCGTGCGCCAGCTGCGGCTGGAGCTGCGCGACGCGGCCGACGAAGCCGCCGCGCGCGGCTGCCGCGCGTGGGTGCTGGAAGACGGCGGCCGCGCCCCGCCGCCGCCGCGCGCCGAGGCCGGGCTGCTCACCATCGGCGACGGCGCGCGGGCCGACACGGCCGGCGTCGTCATCGGCCTGCGGCGCGGGCCGGCGAGCCGGCTGTCCTTCGACATCGACCTGGTCGCGGCCCGCCAGCAGGGCCTGCAGGTCAGCTCCAAGATGCTGCGCCTGGCGCGGCAGGTTCGCGAATGAAATTCCCCCTTCTCCGACCCACGTCCACCGGCCCGCAGCCGCTGCAGCCCGGCGCCCTGGGCGTGCGCCTGACGCGGCTGGCGCTGGCCGTGGCCGCCGTGGCGCTGCTGGTGACCGGCACCGCGCTGAACGTGGCCATGCACCTGCTGGCGCGCGACGGCCTGGTCGCCGAGACCACCATCCAGGCCCGCATGCTGGCGGCCAACCTGGAGGCGCCCATCGTCTTCCGCGACCCGCGCGCGGCCGGCGAGGTGCTGGCCAGCCTGGACAGCTCGCCCGGCGTGGCCCGGGCCACCGTGTTCGACGGCCAGAACCGGCCGCTGGCCAGCTACTGGCGCGCCGAGGTGCACGAGGAGAACGACGGCGCCCTGGCCGCCGATGCCCAGCCCAGCATCGAACGCAACGACCTGGCGCCCGGCATCCGGTTGCCCGCGTCCGGCGCGGAGGCGGCCGTGGCCGCGCCGGCCGACAGCCTGGGCCACCGCTTCGTCGGCGACATGCTGGTCGTCACCGAACGCATCGAGCAGGCCCGGCGCGAGATCGGCCGCGTGCGCCTGGAGGTGCCGCTGGCGCCGCTGTACGCGCGGGCCTGGCTCTTCGGCAGCATCACCGTGGCCGCCGCGCTGTGCGCCATGCTGCTGGCCTACCTGCTGGCCGTGGGCGTGCGGCGCGACGTCGACGTGATCGAGCGCCGGCTCGATGACCTGGCCCACCTCGACCCGGTGACCGGCCTCTTCAACCGCCATGCCGCGCGCGAGCACCTGGCGGTCTACGTCGACGAGGCGCGCGCCACCGGCGAAGGCTTCACCGTCGCCACGCTGGACCTGGACAACTTCAAGGCCGTCAACGACACGCTGGGCCACCACGTCGGCGACGAGCTGCTGCGCCTGGTCGCGCAGCGCCTGCGCCAGGTGCTGGCGCCCGGTGCGCGGGCCTACCGCTTCGGCGGCGACGAGTTCGTCGTCATCGTGCCCGGCAAGGCCGAGGGCCAGGCCGAGGTGCACCCGGCGCGCATCGTGCGCCAGGCGCTGACGGGCACGGTGCGCGTCGAAGGCATCGAGATGCGCCTGGGCGGCAGCATCGGCATCGCCCGCTTCCCGGTGGATGGCAACGGCGCCGACGAGGTGCTGCTGGCCTCCGACATGGCCATGTACCAGGCCAAGGCCGCCGGCAAGAACCAGGTGGCGGTGTTCCACCCCGGGCTGCGCGAAGCCAACGAACAGCACCTGCGCACCGAGAGCGACCTGCGGACCGCGCTGCGCCACGGCCAGCTGCGGCTGTACTACCAGCCGATCGTGGAACTGGCGAGCGGCAACTTCGTCGGTGCCGAGGCGCTGCTGCGCTGGGAACACCCGGAGCGCGGGCTGCAGCCGCCGGCGCCGCTGATCACCGTGGCCGAGCGCTCGGGCCTCATCGTGCAGCTGGGCGGCTGGGTGCTGCAGGAAGCCGCGCGCCAGCAGGTGGTGTGGCGTTCCAGCGGCCTGCCGCCGTGGCCGGTGGCGGTGAACGTCTCGGCCCGCCAGCTGCGCGGCGGGCGGCTGCTGCAGCAGCTGGACCAGGCCCTGATGCGCACCGGCTGCCGCCCCGACTGCCTGGAGATCGAGCTCACCGAGCACACCCTGGTCGAGGACGTGGACGACAACATCCGCCTCTTGGCGCGCTTGCGCGAACGCGGCGTGCGCATCGCCATCGACGACTTCGGCACCGGACTGTCCTCGCTCGCCTACCTCAAGCGCCTGCCCGCGGCCAAGCTCAAGATCGACCGCAGCTTCGTGCGCGACCTGCCCACCGGCCGCGGCGATGCGGCCATCGTGCAGGCCGCGCTGTCGATGGCCCAGGCGCTGGGCCTGGACGTGGTGGCCGAAGGCGTCGAGACCGCCGCCCAGCACCGCGTGCTGGCCGACATGGGCTGCCGCTACGGCCAGGGCTACCTCTACAGCCCGCCGCTCGATGCCGAGGCCTTTGCACGTTGGGTGCAGGCGCGGCTGCCGGCGGCGCGCACGGGTCCGATGAAGGTGCCGCCGCCGGGGTCGGTGAGCCGGGCGGACGCCTGACG
>CBIHPZ010000308.1:0-5418 GCA_966211865.1 uncultured Aquabacterium sp. | reverse complement strand
TCCTTGCCGCTAGCGTCCGATCAGAACGGCCCGCTCTCCAGCACGCGTTCGATCTGCGGCTTGCGGTCGTTGCCCCAGAACGGCTCGCCGTCGACGATGAAGAACGGCGCCCCGAAGACACCGGCGGCGATGGCCTGCTCGTTGGCGCGCTTCAGGCGATCCTTCCACACCGGGTCGTTCCACGCCGCGGCGGCGGCTTCCGCGTCCAGACCCGACTCGGCGGCCAGCGCTTTCAACGCGGCCGGGTCGTTCAAAGGCACGCCGCGCACGAAGAATGCACGAAACGCGCTGCGCGTCCACTGCGCGGCGTCGGCCGGGCCCCGGCTGTCATGCAGCCACCAGTACACTCGCGCGGCATTCTGGGTGGGGATCGGGAATGGCTCCGGCATCGTGAACGGCACGCCTTCATGGCGCGCCGATCGCGCGAAGTCGCGCAGGCTGTATTCACGCTTGAGCGGGTACGAGACCGGGCTCTTCAGTTCGGCCGCCTGGAAGGTGACCCCCAGCAGGATCGCGTGGCGGCGCACGGTGCGGCCGTGCCGCGCGGCCAAGGCGTCGATCCATTCGTTGGCGATGTAGGAGTACGGCGACGAGAAATCAAAGAAGAAGTCGATCGGCGGGCGCATCGGAACACCGTAGCGCCACCGTTGCGACGTGTCCATCCGTAACAGCGCGGGCCACCCCGACCCGCCGCAGCCGATGATGCGCGCCACTGACCTTTCCCGCATGCCCTTGACCGGCACGGCGCTGTTGACGCCGTGCCCGCCTGGCCAATGACCGAACCGAACCTGCCGCTGCTGCAGTGGCTGGCCGCCTTCCAGATGGCGCTGCCCGGCGTGGCGTGGTGCGCGCTGTCGCTGATGCTGCGCGAGTCGCGCAAGGCGCTGCTGCAGTGGGGCCTGTTCATGATGGTGCTGGGCTGCGGCCTGGGGCTGGCCAGCCTGCGCGGCGAGCCACGCGACTGGCTCACCTACAACGGCGCCAACATCGCCGCGGTGCTGGCCTTTGCGCTGATGCGCCGCGGCACCGAGCAGTTCATGCGACTGAAGCCGGGCGATGCCGAGCAGGCCTGGGTGCTGGTGCCCGTGGTGGCGCTGATCGCCGCCGCCGGCCCGGCCGAGCACTGGTCCACCTTGCGCATCGTGCTGTCGTACTCGGCCCAGGCCTTCCTGCTGCTGCGCACCATCTTCCTCATCGGCCCCGCGCTGCGCGAGCAGTTCGGCCCGCGCATTGCGCTGGCGGTGCAAGGGCCGGGGCTGCTGATCGGCGTGGTGCTGATCGGCCTCGGCCTGGGCCAGTCCTTCCGCTGGCCCGAACCGGCGGACATCCTGAAGACCGTGCCGGCCAACCTGGCGCTGATGGCCACCTACGCCCTCGGCAGCGTGCTGTTCTGCTTCATGTTCACGCTGATGCTGGCGCAGCGGCTGCTGGCGAACCTGCACGAGGCCTCGTCGCGCGACGCGCTGACCGGCCTGTACAACCGCCGCTCGATGATCGAGCAGCTGGCGCACCAGTGGCAGCGCCACCGCCGCACGCAGGCGCCGCTGGCGATCATGACGATCGACCTGGACCACTTCAAGCGCATCAACGACACCCTGGGCCACACCGCCGGCGACAGCGTGCTGGTGCACCTGACCAAGCTGCTGCAGAACCACGTGCGTGGCGAAGACATCGTGGGCCGGGTGGGCGGCGAGGAATTCATGCTGCTGCTGCCGGACACCGAGCCGCAGCACGCCATCGCGCTGGCCGAGCGCCTGCGCGTGCTGGTGCGGGCCGAGGCGCTGGGCACCACCATCAGCGTCGGCATTGCGCTGGCGCATTCGGTGGACAAGGACCCCGAGAGCATGATCGCGCGGGCCGATGCCGCGCTCTTCCGCGCCAAGGAAGCGGGCCGCAACCGCATCGAAGTGGCCGACTGAGGGACCCGTCGGCTCGGCCGATCGAACCGGTCGAGTGCGATGGCAGGTCACGGCGACCGATGGCGCCGGCGGCCCGGGCGGCGCCCCCCAGGCGGCCGGGTGCTGCTCACCTCGTCCAGGCCTTGGCGATCGCCTTCAGGTGCGCCTCGCCGGTGCCCCAACCGCCGCCCAGCACGTTCAGCAAGGGCAGCAGTTCGCGCAGGCGGACGCAGCGCTGCGCCAGGTCGTCGGGGTCGCCGGCATCCAGGGTCTCGGCCGCGTCGAGCTCGGCGTGGCTCTTCGACGAGGCATTCGCCCGCACCGCGCGGATGCGGCGCCGCCACGCGCCGCCGCGCGCCAGCACCGCATCGAAGTGGCTGGGGTGGGCGCCGTTGATGCCGAAGTAAGCGGGTGGCGCGTCGGCCGTCTCGGCATCCACGCGCTCGATGGCTTCGCCCAGCGCCTCGCCGCTGGGCAGCCTGCCGTCGGTCCCGACGGTGAAGGACAGCGCCACCGGCAGGCCCACCGCGGCCGCCGCGCGTGCGACGCCGATGGCCTCGGCGCTGCTGGTCATCGTGACGCCGATCAGCATGTCCACGCCGCCCTGGCGCAGCGCCTCGGCCTGCGGCTGGTGGTAGCGCGCGGCCTCGTCGGCGCTGTCCGGAGGCTCGGCGCCGTGGCCTTCGCCGCGCGGGCCGATGATGCCGGCGACGACGATGTCGCCTTCGACGCGCGGCGCCCAGGTGCGGCGCAGCTGGTGGCAGAACTCGCCGGCCTGGCGGTTGATGGCGGCCAGCGCCGCGTCGTCGTAGCCCAGGCGCTCGCCCCAGTCGCTGCTGGCGCGCAACGTGGGCGTTTCCAGCACGAAGCCGGCGCCCGGCGTGCGGGCCGCCAGGGTCAGGAAGGGCTTGTAGTACTCGGTCAGCAGCTGCTTGCCGCGCTCGTCGGCCAGCAGCGGGAAGGCAGCGGAGTGCGGCAACTGGAGGCCGCGCTCGAAGACCAGCGTGGTCTCCAGGCCGCCGTCGCTGAGGAAGAGCGCGCCACGCGATTGCGGCAGGCCGGCCGGCGGGGAGTCGGGGCTGCGGTCGTCGTCGTCGTCCATCGGGGCCTCCGGGCGCTTGCGGCGCGTGCTTCGAGGCGGCCACGATAGGCCGCCGCATGGCAGCGGCCATCAACCGAAAGTCAACCGGCAGCGCCGACCTGCATGGGCATCGCAGACGCGCGCAGCGGCCCGGCACGTGCAGCGGTGGCCCGGCGCCGCCAATCAGGGCGAGGCTGCCGACGGGGTGCCGGAGCGCTGCTCAGCAGGCTCTCAGGCGAGCGCGCGCCCGATCAGGATCTTCTGAACCTCGGACGTGCCTTCGTAGATCTGCGTGACGCGCACGTCGCGGTAGATGCGCTCTACGGGGAAGTCGCTGACGTAGCCGTAGCCGCCGAAGACCTGGATCGCCGCGGAGCACACCTGTTCGGCCATCTCGCTGGCGTTCAACTTGGCCATCGCCGCTTCCTTCAGGCAGGGCCGGCCGGCGTCCTTGAGGCTCGCGGCATGCCAGATCAGCTGGCGCGCGGCCTCGATCCTGGTCGCCATCTCGGCCAGCTTGAACTGGATGGCCTGGTGGCTGAACAGGGGCTGGCCGAAGGCCGTGCGTTCCTTGCTGTAGGCCAGCGCCGCCTCGAAGGCCGCGCGCGCCATGCCCACCGACTGGCTGGCGATGCCGATGCGGCCACCCTCGAGTCCCGACAGCGCGATCTTCAGGCCTTGGCCCTCTTCGCCCAGCAGGTTCGCGGCGGGCACGCGGCAGTTGTCGAAGTTGACCTGTGCGGTGTCGCTGGCGTGCTGGCCCATCTTGTCCTCGATGCGCGCCACCGAATAGCCCGGCGTGCGCGTCTCGACGATGAAGGCGCTGATGCCGCGCTTGCCGGCGGCCTTGTCGGTCACCGCCATCACGATCGCGACGTCACCGTTCTTGCCGCTGGTGATGAACTGCTTGACGCCGTTGAGCACGTAGTGGTCGCCGTCCCTAACCGCTGTTGTACGCAGCCCGTCCGCCTGCGAGCCGACGTGCGGCTCGGTCAGGCAGAAGGCGCCCAGCATGTCGCCGCGCGCCAGCGGTTTCAGGTAGCGCTGCTTCTGGTCCTCGTTCGCGAAGGCCATCAGGATCGAGCAGACGGGGCAGTTGTTGACGCTGACCACGGTGCTGGTGGCGCCGTCGCCGGCGGCGATCTCTTCGAGGATCAGGGCCAGCGACAGGTAGTCCAGGCCGGCGCCGTCGTACTCGGTGGGCACCGCGACGCCGTAGCAGCCCAGGCCGGCCAGGCCCTTCAGCTGCTCGGCGGGAAAGTGGTGCGTCTTGTCCCATTCAGCCGCCTTGGGCGCGATCTCGGCCTGCACGTAGTCGCGCACGGCGTCCTGCACCGCGCGGTGGTCGTCAGACAGCAGCATGTTGAAGGATCTCCGAAAGGGCTTGCAGCAGGGCGTTGCATTCGGCGTCGGTGCCGATGCTGATGCGCAGGAAGTCGGCGATGCGCGCGGGCTGCGCGAATCGCCTGACGAGGATGGCGCGTTCGCGCAGCGCGGCCGCCAGGTGCTCGCCGGCGTGCGCGGGGTGGCGCGCGAAGAGGAAATTGGCCTCCGACGGCAGCACCTCGAAGCCCATCGCGCGCAGCACGGTGGCCAGGCGATCGCGGCTGGCCATCACGCGCTGGCGCGTGTCGTCGAAATGCGCTTCGTCCTCCATCGCGGCGATGGCACCGGCGGTGGCGAGACGGTCGAGCGGGTAGGAGTTGAAGCTGTCTTTCACCCGGGTCAGCGCTTCGATCAAGGGCGCCTGGCCCATGGCAAAGCCGACGCGCAGGCCGGCGAGCGAGCGCGACTTGGACAGCGTCTGCACCACCAGCAGGTTCGGGTGATCCGCGATCAGCGGCACGGCGGATTCCGCGCCGAAATCGACGTAGGCCTCGTCGATCACCACCGGCAGGTCGGGTCGGCCGGCGAGCAGGCGCGCGATCTCGGACCGCGGCAGCGCACGGCCGGTGGGCGCGTTCGGGTTCGGGAAGATCACCGCGCCGGCATGCTCGGCGAGGTAGTCGTCGATGTTGATCTGGAAGGCGTCGTTCAGCGCGACCGTGCGGTGCGGAATGCCGTACAGGCCGCAGTACACCGGGTAGAAGCCGTAGCTGATATCAGGGAAAAGCAGCGGCCGCGGCGCGTGGTTCAACAGCGCCATGAAGGTCAGCGCGAGCACGTCGTCGGAACTGTTGCTGACGAACACGTTCTCGGGCCGCAGGCCCTGGCGCCGGGCGATGGCCTCGCGCAGCGCGCGGCCGGTGGGCTCGGGGTAGAGGCGCAGGTCGGCGTTGGCCGCGGCATGCAGCGCTTCCAGCACCCGCGCGCTGGGCGGGTACGGGTTCTCGTTGGTGTTGAGCTTGATGAGGCCCGGGATGGTGGGCTGCTCGCCGGGGACGTACGGCGTGAGGGTCTGGACGACCGGGCTCCAGAGAGGACTGCTGCTCATGCGGG
>CBIHPZ010000307.1:0-5434 GCA_966211865.1 uncultured Aquabacterium sp. | reverse complement strand
GGCTGGTAGACCCAGCCGCCCTGCTGGATCTTGACCATCACCCGCCCGCGCTGGTCCAGGCCGTTGTGGTCGTTGGCGGACATGTTGAAGATGCCGTGCGCGCCGGCCACTTCCTTGGCGCCCTCCAGCGCATCACGCAGCGCGGCGCGGAAGGCCGGCGTGCCGGGCTGCGCGCCCTTCTTCAGCGCGGCCTCCACCGCCGACTTCATCAGGATGCCCGCGTCCCACGCATGCGCGCCGAAGGTGGACACGCTGCCCTTGCCGAACTTGGCTTCATAGGCATTGACGTACTCCAGCGCCGACTTCTTCGCCGGATGCGTGGCCGGCAGCTGCGCCGCCACCAGCACCGGGCCGGACGGCAGCAGGGTGCCTTCGCCATCGGCACCGACGACGCGCAGGAAGTCGTTGTTCGCCACGCCGTGGGTCTGGTAGATGCGGCCGCCGTAGTTGCGCTCCTTCAGCGCCTTCTGCGGCAGCGCCGCGGGGGTTCCCGAGCCGGCGATGAGCACCGCCTGCGGGTTGGCGCCGACCAGCTTCAGCACCTGGCCGGTCACCGACGAGTCGGTGCGGTTGTAGCGCTCGGTCGCGACGACCTGGATGCCCTTCAGCCCCGCGGCCTTGCCGAATTCCTGCAGCCAGCCTTCGCCGTAGGCATCGGCAAAGCCGATGAAGCCCACCGTCTTCACGCCGTTGTCGGCCATGTGCTGGGCGATGGCCAGCGCCATCATGATGTCGTTCTGCGGCGTCTTGAAGACCCAGCGCCGCTTCGGATCGACGGGCTCGACGATGCGCGCCGAGGCGGCCAGCGAAATCATCGGCGTCTGGCTTTCCGAGACCACGTCCAGCATCGCGAGCGAGTTCGGTGTGGTGGTGGAGCCGAGGATGATGTCGACCTTGCTCTCGGTGATCAGCCGCCGCGCGTTGGTGACGGCGGCGGTGGTGTCCGACGCGTCGTCGAGCACGATGTAGTTGACCTTCTGGCCGCCGATGGTGCGCGGCATGATCTCGATGGTGTTCTTCTCGGGAATGCCCAGCGAGGCCGCCGGCCCGGTGGCCGAGACGGTGACGCCGACGTTGATGTCGGCCTGGGCGGCCAGCGCCAGCGCGGACAGCGCGGCGGCCACGAGCGTGCGAACGAACTTCATGCGACGGTCTCCTTCTTTGTCTTGACGGTTCTGGAACGGGGAACTCGCACGGCACCCAGGCCGCCGAGGAACAGGTCCACCACCACCGGCGCCATCGCCGCGTGGCTCAGCGCCCCGCCCGGCTTCAGCCAGGTGAACATCCAGTTGATCATGCCGAAGAGCAGCATGGTCAGCGGCGTGGCCAGCGCGGCGCCGGCCAGCTCGGGCCGCAGCTCGACCACCGCGCGCGCGAAGGCGGCGACGACGCGGCGCTCGCCTTCCAGCACCCGTTCGCGCGCGACCTCGTCCAGGAACTTCACGTCCTCGGTCAGTACGCGGTGTTCGTTCTGCGCATCGGCATAGGCGAGCACGAAGCGCTCGATCAGGGCCTGCAGCCGCTCGCGCGCCGGCAGCGCCTGGGCTTCAACGTCGGCCACCAGCGCCTGCAGGCGCTCGATGTGCGCCTCGGCCACGCACAGCAGCAGCTCGTGCTTGTCCTGCACGTAGTGGTACAGCGTGGGTTTCGAGATGCCGCAGGCCGCGGCCACCTGGTTCATCGACGTGGCGGTGTAGCCCTGGCGGGCGAACAGCGTGGCGGCCTGCGCGAGGATGGCCTCGCGCTGGTCGTCGTAGGTGGTGCTGCGGGTTCGGGCCATGGGCGCGCGAGTCTAGCGCCTGCCTAACGCTCATCGAAGGACACGCTCACTTCAGGCGTCATCGGGTGCGACTGGCAGGTGAGGATGAAGCCGGCCGCGAGGTCCGCCGGCTCCAGCGCGAAGTTGCGGTCCATGCGCACCTCGCCGCCCTTCAGCCTGGCGCGGCAGGTGCCGCAGACGCCGGACTTGCAGGAGTACGGCACGTCCATGCCGGCGCGCGCCGCGGCGGCGAGCAGGTTGCCGTCTTCGGCATTGAAGGGCACGACGCGCGCCAGGCCGTCGCGCACGATGGTGACCTGGGCCTGCGCCGCGTCGCCCGGCTGCTGCACCGGCGCGGGCGCGCTGCCGGGCACGCCGAAGCGCTCGACGTGGATGCGTTCGGGCGCGATGCCGGCCTTGCGCAGGGCGCCTTCAGCCTCGTCGTTCATCGCGTGCGGGCCGCAGATGTAGGCGGCAGCGATGTCCGCCGGATCGAGCAGCGTGCCCAGCACCAACGCCAGCTTGGTCGCATCGATGCGGCCGGCGTTCAGCGGCGCTTCCACCGGCTCGCGCGAGAACACCGGGTGGATGGCCAGGCGGCTCAGGTGGCGGTTCTTCAGGTCCAGCAGCGCGTCCTTGAACATCGTGCTGCCGGCCGTGCGGTTGCCGTACAGCAAGGTGCAGCGGCTCTGGGGCTCGGTGGCCAGCACGCTGCGCAGGATGCCGAGGATGGGCGTGATGCCCGCGCCGCCGGCGATCAGCAGCAGGTGGCGGCGGGCGGCGGCATCGGCCTTCAGGCTGAAGCGGCCCTGTGGCGGCATCACGTCGATCGATTGGCCCGGCTGCAAGGCCCCGTGCAGCCACGTGGAAAAGGCGCCACCCGCCACGCGGCGCACGCCGATCTGCAGCTGCGGATCGTCGACCGCGGAGCAGATGGAATAGGTGCGGCGCTGCTCGACGCCGCCGATCTCGTGGCGCAGCGTCAGGTGCTGGCCGGCGTCGAAGGCGAAGGCTTCGCGCAGTTCCGGCGGCACCTCGAAGCCCAGCACGACGGCGTCCTCGGCTTCGGCGCGGCGGCTGGCCACGCGCAGGCGGTGAAAGTGGGTGTCGGCGCTCATGTCAGCGTGGCCCGGCGGTTCGAAAGAGCGGCCAGCCTCGAGGATCCCGGGCCAGCGCATGCAGTGAGCGAGCGGGCTTCATCACAAGGGTTTGAAGAATTCGAAGGGCTCGGCGCAGGCCAGGCAGCGGTAGAGGGACTTGCACGCCGTGCTGCCGAAGGCGGACAGCCGCTGCGTGCGCGACGAGCCGCAGCGTGGGCAGTCGACCGCGGGCGCGGCGTGGAAGCGGATCGGCTGTTCCAAGGCCTGAGCGCAGCGGCCCGGTGGGGCGATGCCGTAAGCGCGCAGCTTCTCGCGGCCGGCCTCGCTGATCCAGTCGGTGGTCCAGGCCGGGGCGCGCTGCAGCACGATGTCCACGGGGCCCAGGCCGGCCTCGGCCAGGGCCTCGCGCACGCTGCGTTCGATGGCCTCGGTGGCGGGGCAGCCTGAATAGGTGGGGGTCAGCACCACCTGCACGCCGCCGTCGTCGCGCAGGTTCACGCCGCGCACGATGCCCAGCTCCACCAGCGAAATGGCGGGCACTTCGGGATCGGGCAATTCACGCAGCACGCGCCAGGCGGCTTCCTCGCGGCCGATCACCTCGCTGCCGCACATCACCACACCCCGCCGGGAAAGCTGCGCTGCAGCACCTGCATCTCGGCCAGCAGCGGCCCCAGGTGTTCGCTGTGGATGCCGCGGGTGCCGGTGGAGCGGTAGGCCGTGTCGGCAGGCCGCGTCAATCGGGCGTCATTGAAGCAGCTCGTCCACGCGGCCAGGCAGTCATCGCGCAGCTCGGCACGCGAAGGCCCCAGGCCGGACGCCACGGCCGCCGCATCGACCGCATCGGCCTCGAACATCTCGGCCACGTCAGGCCAGGCCCGGTCCAGCGCCGCCTGCATGCGCGCGGCGCTCTCGGCCGTGCCGTCGCCCAGGCGCACCACCCACTCGCCGGCGTGCTGCTCGTGATAACGCGATTCCTTCACGGCCTTGGCGGCGATGGCGGCCACCTCGGCATCGGTGGAATGCTGCAGCCGCCGCCAGCACTGGCCCAGCCAGGTGGCCAGCAGCAGGTTGCGCAGCACGGTGTCCGCGAAGTCGCCGCCGCGGCGCAGCGGGCGCTCGACCAGGGTCAGGTTGCGGAAATCGCGCTCGTCGCGCAGGAAGGCCAGCTGGTCTTCGTCGCGGTCCAGCGCGCGGCCGGCGTGCGTGAGCAGCGCGCGCGCCTGGCCCAGCAGGTCCAGCGCCACGTTGGCCAGCGCGATGTCCTCTTCCAGGATGGGCGCGTGGCCGGTCCATTCGCACAGGCGTTGGGCGTGGATGAGCGCGCTGTCGCCGAGGCGCAGCAGGTACTCGGCCGCGGGCGTCAGCTGAAGCGGCGCTTCACATGTGCTGGACGGCATCGGGCAGCGGGAAGAAGGTGGGGTGGCGGTAGACCTTGTCGGCCGCGGGATCGAACAGCGTGTCCTGGTCGGCGGGGTCGCTGGCGACGATCTGGTCCGAACGCACGACCCACAGGCTGACCCCTTCCTGGCGCCGCGTGTAGACCTCGCGCGCCAGCCGCAGGGCGCCGGCCGAATCCGCCGCGTGCAGGCTGCCGCAGTGCTTGTGGTCCAGGCCGCCGCGCGGGCGGACGAAAACTTCCCATAACGGCCATTCGGCGCGGGGGATGGTCGGTTCGTTCATGCCATGTGCTCCATCACGCCGCCGCACGCTGCGCGCGTTCGGCCCGCTTGCGCTCGTGCGCCAGCGCCGCCTCGCGCACCCAGGCGCCGTCCTCGTGCGCCTTCACGCGCGCGGCCAGGCGCTCGCGGTTGCAGGGGCCGTCGCCGCCCACCACGCGCCAGAACTCGTCCCAGTCGATGGCGCCGAAGTCCCAGTGGCCGCGTTCGGCGTTCCAGCGCAGCTCGGGGTCGGGCATCGTCACGCCCAGCACCTTGGCCTGCTCCACCGTCGCATCGACGAACTTCTGCCGCAGCTCGTCGTTGCTGATGCGCTTGATGCCCCAGCGCATCGACTGGCCGGAATGCGTGCTCTCGCCGTCCGGCGGGCCGAACATCATCAGGCTGGGCCACCACCAGCGGTTGACCGCGTCCTGCACCATCGCGCGCTGCGCGGCGGTGCCCCGGCTCATCATCGTCAGCAGGCTGTCGAAGCCCTGGCGCTGGTGGAAGCTTTCCTCGCGGCAGATGCGGATCATGGCCCGCGCATACGGCCCGTAGCTGCAGCGGCACAGCGGGATCTGGTTCATGATGGCCGCGCCGTCGACCAGCCAGCCGATGACGCCGACGTCGGCCCAGGTGAGCGTGGGGTAGTTGAAGATGGAGCTGTACTTGGCGCGGCCCGCATGCAGCGCGTCGATCATCGCGCCGCGGCTTTCACCCAGGGTCTCGGCGGCTGCATACAGGTAAAGGCCGTGGCCACCCTCGTCCTGGATCTTGGCCAGCAGGATGGCCTTGCGCTTCAAGGTGGGCGCGCGGGTGAGCCAGTTGCCCTCGGGCAGCATGCCGACGATCTCGGAATGCGCATGCTGGCTGATCTGCCGCAGCAGCGTCTTGCGGTAGTGCGCCGGCATCCAGTC
>CBIHPZ010000306.1:0-5438 GCA_966211865.1 uncultured Aquabacterium sp. | reverse complement strand
GCCGCAGCCACGCTGCTGCTGATCGAGGACAACCCGGCGGACGCGCGGCTCTTCCAGCTGCAGCTGGCGGAAGCCGCCGCCTTCGGCCTGCCGGCCTCGCTGCGCCGCGCCGACAGCCTGGCCGAAGGCATCGAGCGGCTGCGCGGCGGCGGCATCGACGTGGTGATGCTCGATCTCGGCCTGCCCGAAAGCCAGGGCCTGGACACCGTGCAGCGCCTGTGCACCGGCGTGCCGCGGCTGCCGCCGCTGGTGGTGCTGAGCGGCCTGGCGGACGAGGAGGTGGCGGTGAAGGCGCTGCAGGCCGGCGCCCAGGACTACCTGGTGAAAGGCCGCTTCGACGCCGCCGCGCTGGCCCGCACCATCCGCTACGCCATCGGCCGCCACGAGGCCGAGCAGGCGCGCAAGAACGAGCTGGAGCGCAGCCGCGAACTGGCGCACGAGCGCGTCATCCGCGCCCGCGCGGAAGGCGAATCGGACAAGCTGCGCCGCCTGCTCGACGAGCGCGAGCAGCTGCTGCAGCTGCTGGCCCACGAGGTGCGCCAGCCGCTGCACAACGCGGCCGCCGCGGTGCAGGTGGCGCTGGACGCCATCAGCGGCGCCCCGCAGCCCCGGCCCGGTGCGGCGGGGTCCACCCTGACCCACGCGCAGCAGGTGCTCACGCAGGTGATCGGCACCCTGAACAACGCGCTGGCGGCGGCCCTGCTGCTGAGCAGCGGCGAAGCGGGCACCGCGTCCGACACCGACCTGGACACCCTGGTGGCCCTGGCGCTGGGCGACCTCGGCCCCGAGGACCGGCCGCGCATCCGCGTCGACGTGTCGACCGGCCTGCGCACCGCGCTGCTGCGGCCCATGCTGATGCGCCTGGCCCTGTGCAACCTGATGGTGAACGCGCTGCGCTACTCGCCGCCCGGCACGCCGGTGACCCTGCGCCTGAGCGACACCGAAGACCCGCCGATGCTGCGGTTCGACGTGGCCGACGAAGGCGCCGGCATCGCGCCCGAGCTGCTGCCGCGCGTCTTCGACCGCGGCACGCGCGGCGCCGACACCCGCCCCGGCACCGGCGCCGGACTGGGCCTGTACATCGTGCGCCAGGTGGCGGCCATGCACCGCGGCAGCGTGTCCATCGAGCGCAACGAACCGCACGGTACGATCGTGCGCATGAGCATCCCCCAAGGCATCGAGGCATGACCGAAGGCACGCTGCCAGCCACGCTGGCCATCGTCGACGACGACAGCGACCATGCCTCCTACCTCTGCGAGCACCTGCGCCAGCGCGGGGTCGAGGTCAGCGTCTTCCACGACAGCGACGAGTTCCTGACCTCGCCCACCGCCTTCGACTTCGACTTCTACGTCATCGACCTGATGCTGCCCGGCATCGACGGCATCGACCTGATCCGCCTCATCCGGCGGCGCGGCAACGCGGGCATCGTGGTGGTGTCCGGGCGCATGGACAACGACGTCTTCGAATCGGTGATGCGCACCGGCGCCGACATGCACCTGATGAAGCCGGTGCGCATGGAGCAGGTGACCCTGGCGATCGAGGCCGTGCAGCGCCGCATCGAAGCCGGCCGGGCGCAGGCCGGTGCCTGGCGGCTGGACCGCAAGGCGCGCCAGCTGATCGCGCCCGAAGGCACGCGCATCGACCTGAGCGACAACAACCTGGCCGTGATCGAGTGCTTCGTCGCCGCGCAGGGCGCCGTGGTGACCCAGGCCGTGCTGTGCGAGCGCCTGGGCCGCGACCCCGGCCAGGAAGCCGACAACCTGCTGCACGCCGCCATCTACCGCCTGCGCCGCCGCGTGGAACGCGCCACCCCCGCCAGCGTGCCGCTGCAGTCGGAGCCGCGCGTGGGCTATGTGTTCAAGGGCACCTTGACGGCGGTGTGAGCGCACGCGCCCCCGGCCAGCGCCATGGCGCGGCGAAGCCGGGCGCCAGGTACGGCTTGAACAGCGCGACCTCGGCAGCCCCTCAGCGACAATGGATAACATATAAGAGACGCGTCCCATCAAGGCGACGCACCGGAACCTAATAACCAATAAACGCGTCCATCATCGGGGGTCGTTTGGAATGCCTGGACATCAAGCGCTGACCTTGGCCGATCCTCCTGCCCTGTCGGCCAGCGCCGCTGCCAGGGCCTCTGCATAGCACCTGCAGATGCGTCTCTGGGTCGCCCTGCTTTTCCTGCTCCTGGCATGGGCTTCGGCCCGGGCCGACCGCGATGCCCTGGCCGAGATGCGTTTCACACCGGCCGGCGGCACCTCGACCCTGGTCGATGGCGTCGTCTCATCGCTGGCCTACGACGAGCGTGGCCTGCTGTGGCTGGGCACCGCCAACGGCCTGGTGCGCTACGACGGCTACCAGACCAAGGCCTTCCCCATCACCGCGGCCGGTGGCGAGCGCGGCAACCGCTTCCTGCGCACCCTGCTCGCCGACGGCGGCACGCTCTGGGCCGGTGGCGATGCCGAGGGCCTGGCCCGCCTGGACATCCCGGCCGAGCGCTGGACCCTCTACCGGCACGACCCGGCCCGGCCCGACTCCATCTCGCCCGGCAGCGTGTTCAGGATGGCGCGCGGCCCCGATGGCCGCATCTGGATGACCCTGCTCGCCGGCCTGGACTGCCTGGATCCCGCCACCGGCCGCTTCGAGCACCACCGCGTCGCCGATGGCAAGGGCCTGCCCGACGACCGGGTCAGCGCCCTGCTGTTCGACCGCGGTGGCGACCTCTGGGTCGGCGGCTGGCGGGGTGTGGCCAGGCGCCGCGCGGGCAGCGAGCGCTTCGAGCCCATCGGGGGCGACCTGCTCAGCGGCTCCGCCATCGACGCGCTGGCCCAGGCGCCGGACGGCCGCATCTGGGTGGGTGCGCGGGACGGCCGCCTGATGATGATCGAGCCGGGCGACGGCACGGCGCGGCTGCTCGACAGCGGTGAGGCCGGCATGGCCGGCTCCCAGGTCATCACGCTGCTGAACGTCAGCGGCCGCGAGGTCTGGGTCGGCCGCACCGCCGGCATCGAGGTGCGCGACGGCGAGGGCCGGCTGCTGCGCACGCTCCGGCCCGATCGCCGCAAGCCAGGCAGCCTCGTCGGTACCGTCTTCCACGGGCTGGTGCAGGACCGCGCCGGTACCGTCTGGGTGGGCAACTACGGTGGCGGCCTGCAGCGCCATCACCCCGACCCGAACGGCCTGTGGGTGCGCAAGGAAGACGACGACCCCGCCAGTCCCCTGGCCGACCCCGACGTGCGCAGCGTGCTGCAGCTGGACAACGGCGAGGTGTGGCTGGGCACCGCCGCACGAGGCATCGCCATCCTGGACCGCCAGCTGCGCAGCATCGCCGCCATCGCCCCGGACGCTCGCTTTGGCGGCCTTCTGGCCGCCCTGGCGCAGGCGCCCGATGGCAATGTCTGGGTCGGCAACAACCGTGGCCAGGTCTTTCGCTTCAATCGCCAACGCCAGTTGCTCGACGTCTTCGGCATGGGCCATGCCGGTGTGCGCCGCCTGCTCAGCGGGCGCGACGGCACGCTGTGGATCGGCACCATCGAGGGGCTGCATCGACTGCCGCCGGGTGGCCGCGAGCCCCAGCGCGTGCCGCTGGCGGACGGCGGCCGCCGCCTGGGCAACGTCAATGCCATCGTCGAGACCGCCCAGGGCCGGCTCTGGGTGGGCGCGGACAACGGCCTGTACCGCGTCGAGGACGGCATGCTCAAGCCCCACGACGGCGGCCCCGGCCTGCCCAAGTCCGCCGTGCTCGGCCTGCTGCTGGACGCGCGCGGCGCCCTCTGGGTGGACACCAACGTCGGCCTGTTCCGCCATGCCGAGGGGCAAGGCTTCGAAGACCTCAGCGCCCAGGCCGGCTTTGGCGACCGCAGCTTCGGCGCCAACCTGCTCGACGACGCCGAAGGGCGCATCTGGACCCACCGCGGCCTCTACGAGCCGGCCGAACGTCGCTTCACCGAGTTCAGCAAGATCGATGGCGCCGACATCGGCACCGGCTGGTTCCGCTCCTACGCCAAGCTGGACGACGGCCGCCTGCTGTTCGGCGGCGGCACCGGCCTGCTCGTCGTCGAGCCGCAGCGCTTCAAGCGCTGGCAATTCAAGCCGCCGCTGGTGGCGACGGAATTGCGCATCGACAGCCGCGAACTGCCGGCCGGGCAACTGGCCCAGGGCCTGACCCTGGCGCCCCCGCAGCGGGCGTTCTCGGTGGGCTTCGCGGCGCTGGATTTCAGCGCCCCGCTGCTCAACCGCTATCGCTACCGGCTGCAGGGCTACGACAAGGACTGGATCGCCGCGTCTGCCGAGCAGCGCGTGGCCAGCTACGCCAACCTGCCGCCCGGCCGCTACACATTGGAGATGCAGGGCAGCAATCGCCTGGGCGACTGGAGCGAGCCGCCGCTGCGGGTCGCCGTCGAGGTCATGCCGGCCTGGTGGCAGACCTGGTGGGCGCGCACCCTGGGCGTCCTGCTGGCGGCGCTGGCCATCTATGGCCTGGTGCTCCTGCGCACGCGCCAGCTGCAGCGCCGCCGGGTGTGGCTGGAGCAGAACGTGCAGCAGCGCACGGCCGAGCTGCAGGCCCTGTCCGAAGCGCTGCGGCAGCAATCGGCGGCGCTCGAGGCTTCCAGCCTCACCGACCCGCTGACCGGCCTGCACAACCGCCGCTACCTCACCCAGCACATCGAGGCCGACGTCGCGCTGGCGCTGCGCCGCAACGCCCCGGGCAGCGATCTCGTCTTCCTGCTGATCGACATCGACCACTTCAAGCAGGTCAACGACCAGTACGGCCATTCGGCCGGCGACGCCGTGCTGGTGCAGATGAGCGAGCGGCTGCGCCAGGTCTGCCGCGGCAGCGACCATGTGGTTCGCTGGGGTGGCGAGGAATTCCTGGTCGTCGCCCGCGACGGTGTGCGCGAGAACACCGCCAAGCACGCCGAGCGAATCCGCCGGGCCGTGGGCGGCAAGCCCTTCGTATTGCCCGACGGCCAGGCACTGACCAGGACCTGCTCGATCGGCTTCGCCTGCTTTCCGCTGACACCCACCGATCCACAGGCGCTGGCCTGGAGCGCCGTCGTCGATGTCGCCGACGGCGCGCTGTACGAGGCCAAGCACAGCGGCCGCAACGCGTGGGTCGGCGTGCTGGGCGCCGTTTCGGAGCTGGACAGGGCAGCCCTGCCGGAACTGCTGCGCCAGCCGCCGGCGCAGTGGCTGGCGAGCGGGCAGTTGCAGGTGGTGCGCTCGGGCGACCAGGGCAACGCTGTTTGAAGCGGTGGCGGCAGCCGCGCGCTTCGCGGGCTGTCACCCGGCAGGGCATCGCCGCCGCGCTGCAGCGCTTCAAAGAGGCAGAACGTCGTCCCAGCCGCACTACACCTGCATGTTCATGATGTCCGAATAAGCCTGCACCAGGCGATTCCGGACAGCCACCGTGGCGGTGAATCCCAGCCGCGCCTTCTCGG
>CBIHPZ010000305.1:0-5450 GCA_966211865.1 uncultured Aquabacterium sp. | reverse complement strand
GCTCGGGCGCTCAGGCTCTTCAGATCATCAGCCCCATCTCCGGCGGCGCGCCGCGCAGGAAGATCAGCGCGCCGTGCTCGCTGACGATGGGCATGTGCAAGACGTCCTGCCGGCCGAGGTGGAAGCCGCCGGCGGCCACTTCCAGGTCGCCGATGCGCAGCGCGCCTTCCAGCACCACGCATTCCTCGTCCATCGGGTGGCGGTGCGGCGGCAGCACCGCGCCGGGGGCCAGGCGCAGCAGGTACGACATGACGCCGTCGGCTTCGTGCAGCACCTTCAGGCTCAGGCCCGGGCCGAAGGGCTGCCACTGGCCGTCCTCGGCGCGCACGGTCAGGTGGGTGGCGCTTTGTGACTCGGCGATGCGCGCCAGCACGCGCCGCTTCACCCGCGCCAGCGCGGCCTGGTCCACCGGCGTGGGCGACACCGCGCCGTTCAGCAGGTCGACGATGTCGTCGTCCAGCGGCGCGGCGCTGTCGTCGGTGGGGCGGGTGGTGTCGTCCATGGCGGGGTGGTGGGGTCAGCGGGCGGCGTTGGCCGGCGCGTCGGCCAGCAGCATGCGCAGTTTCTGCTGCGCCCGCAGCAGCAGGGACTTGACCGTGCCCAGCGGCAGGCCGGTGGCCTCGGCCGTGGCGGCGTGGGACAGCTCGCGGTAGTAGGCCAGGCCCAGCACCCAGCGTTCCGGTGCCGACAGGCCGGCCAGCGCTGACGCGAGCCGCGTGCCGGCCTGGGCCAGCGCCAGCAGCTCGTCCGGGCCGGGCAGATCGCTGGCGTGGCGGTCCAGGGTGTCGGCCTCGGGTGGCGGCGGGCCGTCGCGCCGCTGCCGGCGGCGCAGGTCGATGGCGCGGCTGTGCACGCGGCTGAGCAGCCAGGTCACGGCGCTGCCCCGCAGGGGGTCGAAGCGCGCTGCCTCGCGCCAGGCCTGGAAGTAGCTGTCGGCCAGCACGTCGTCCACGTCGGCCTCGTGCAGCAGGCGGCGCGCCAGGGCGTGCGCGTAGCCGGCGGTGGCGTCGTGGAACCGTTCGAAGGCCGAGGCGTCACCATCGGCGGCCTGGCGGAGCCAGCCAGCGAGCTGTTCGTCGCGTGGCGTGCGGTCGGGCGCGGCAGCGGGGTTGGCGGTGCGGGCTGGGAACATCGTCGCCCGGCGCGGCGGCCGGCAGGCGGCCGCAGGCACGGCCGGCGGGCATCTTGCCAGACGGCCGCGGGGCCGGCCAGCGCCGCGGCCGCGGGTTGCGACGGGTGCGCGGGCAAGGTGGTGGGCGTCATGGTGGAGCGTGGCGGCGTTGGTCGAAGCACGTCGACAAGCCTTACGGCAGATCACCGGAAACAGATGAGCCCGGCCCTTCACCACGCGGGGTTGTTGCAAATGGCCGGGGGCCCTGCCGCCAGACGCTTCCACAAAAGGTTGCGGCCGGGCGCCGCCAACTTTGCATTGCTTCACGTCAACGCACAGACGGGTACACCGCGTTGCCCGAGCATGAGCGCCATGAGCCCCCAGTCCGCTTCCCCGTCGCCGCTGCGGCGGCGCACCAGCCTGCTGCTGGCCACGGCGCTGACGGCGCTGGCCACCGGTTGCGCCGTGCACCCGCAACGGCCCGTCTACTCCCCCTATGGCCGCAGCGCCGCTCCCGTGGTGGTCACCCCCGAGCCGCTGGTGTTCTACCCCGAGCAGGGCCAGTCCGCCGGCCTGCAGGACCGTGACCGCTACGAGTGCTACCGCTGGGCCTCGTCCCAGACCAACACCGATCCGGGCCTCGCGCCCACGCGCCTGCCGCCACCGCCCGGCCCTGCGCCGGACGTGCGTGACGGCAGCCAGGTGGCCGCAGGCGCCGTCACCGGGGCGGTGCTGGGCGCGGCGGTGTCGTCGCCGCGCCGCGCCGGCGACCATGCGGCCGCCGGTGCCGTCGTCGGCATGCTGCTGGGCGCCATCGCGCAGGAATCGCGGGCGCAAGCGGTGGAGCGCGCCCAGGCCGGCCGCGAGGAGCGCTACCAGCAGGCCGCCGCCGCGGCGCGTGCACCGTCTGACCATTTCCGCCGCGCGATGTCGGCCTGCATGGCCAGCCGCGGCTACCGCGTCGCCTGATGGAGCCGACCATGAAGACGCCTTCCATCCTTCCTCTTCCACGCCATTCATTGCGCAGCGCGGGCACCGCGGCCCTGCTGGCCGTGGCGGCGCTGGTGGCCGCCGCGCCGGCCCATGCCGACCGCTGGGACGGCGGCCACCGCCACGGCTACCCCGGCTGGTACGGCGGCTACCACCACGGCTGGCGACCCTACGTCGGCCTGCGCGTCTGGGGCCTGCCCAGCTGGCGCAGCGTGGTGGTGATCGGCGGCGTCAGCTACCTGGTGGCCGACGGCATCTACTACCGCGAGCACCTGGATGGCGGCTATGTCGTCGTGCCGGCACCGGTGGCCACCGTCTCCAGCGTTCCGCCGGCTGACACGGCACCCGCGCCGCGCCAGTTCGTCTACCCGCGCCAGGGCCAGTCGGCCGAGCGCCAGTCGGCCGACGAGTACGACTGCCACCGCTGGGCGGCCGACCAATCCGGCTTCGACCCCGCCGCCGCGGCCACCGGCCACGCCCCCGCGGCCGATGCCCGCCGGCCCGACTACCAGCGCGCGAAGAGCGCCTGCCTGGAAGGGCGTGGGTATACGGTGCGCTGACCGCGCGGATCGTGCCGGCGGCTAGAGTGCCGCCATGCGCAAACTCCGCTCCCTGATCGCCCTCGCGGCCGCTGCGGCGGCCGCGTTCGCTGGTGCCGGCGCCTGGGGCCAGCAGCCCATGCCGTATTCGGCCGCGGTGGCCGATCGCTTCCCGCCGCCTGCGGTGCGCTACGAACTGCCCTCGCTGGACGACAAGCGCGAGGACTTCACCAGCAACGACGAACTGGCCGACGCGCTGGCACGGTTGGTGAAGGAAGGCGGCACCGGCGGCACCCGCATCGAGCGCATCGACGCCGGCCGCTCGCAGCAGGGCACGCCGCTGGTGGCCCTGCGGTTCTACCGCGGCAGCGCGCCACGGCCTGCGGTGGTGCTGATCGGCGGCCAGCACGGCGACGAGCCCGCCGGCACCGAGGCGCTGCTCGTGATCGCGCAGCAGCTGGCCCGCCGCGAATTGGGCGCGGTGCTCGACCAGCTCGACGTGCTGCTGCTGCCGCGCGCCAACCCCGATGGCGCCGAGTTCCAGAACCGCGTGTCCGCCGGCGGCGTGGACATCAACCGCGACCACCTGCTGCTGCGCACGCCCGAGGCGCAGGCGGTGAATGCGCTGCTGCAGCGCCAGCGCCCGGTGGTGGTGGCCGACCTGCATGAGCACACGGTGGTGGGCCGCTACCTCGAGAAGTTCAACGCCGTGCAGCGCAACGACATGCTGCTGCAGTACGCCACCGTGGCGAACCTGCCGCCGGCGCTGACGCAGGCCAGCGAGGACTGGTTCCGCCAGCCGGTGATCGCCGCGCTAACGGCCGAAGGACACCGCAGCGAGTGGTACTACACGAACCCGACGACGCCGGGCAACCTGCGGCTGTCCATGGGCGGCGTGCAGCCCGACACCGGCCGCAACGTCAGCGGCCTGAAGCACGCGGTGAGCCTGCTGCTGGAGACGCGTGGCATCGGCATCGGCCGGCTGCACCTGGCGCGGCGCGTGCATTCGCACGTGGTGGCGGTGCGTGCGGTGCTGCAGTCGGCGGCGCGCCACGCCGATGCGCTGGTGGCGCTGCAGCGCGAGGCCGATGCGCGGGTGGTGGCGGCCGCGTGCAAGGGCCAGGCCACGGTCTACGCCACCACCACGCCAACCCGCCGCGAGATGCTGATGCTCGATCCGGTCACCGGCGCGGACAAGCCGGTGCAGGTGGACTGGGATTCGGCGCTGGAACTGCGCACCCTGGTGCGCCGCGAGCGGCCCTGCGGCTACTGGCTGGCCGCCAGCGAAGGCGAGGCCGTGCGCCGCCTGCGCGCCCTGGGCCTGGCGGTGCAGACGCTGGATGCCGCGGCGACGCTGCAGGCCGAAGGCTTCGTCGAGCGGGCGCGGGGCGAAATGCAGCGCCCCGACGTGCGCGGCACGGTGGCCGACGGCGCGCAATCCATCCTGCGCGTTCAGGTGGAGTTGGAAAAGCGCGAACTGCGCGCCGAGCCCGGCAGCCACTACGTGCCGCTGGATCAGCCGTATGCCAACCTGGCCATCGCCGCACTGGAGCCGGACACCCAGAGCAGCTACTTTGCGAACCGGCTGATCGAGAAACTGGACGCGGTGGCGCGGGTGATGGCGCCGCCGGCCCGGTGACGCAGCGACCGTCGAGGATGCGATAACGCCTTTGTGACGCGGCCATGTGCCGCGCGCATCACTCAGCGCCGCCGGCCGCTGCTGCCCCCGCCGAGGATGGAGCCCAGCACGCCCCGGATGATTTCGCGGCCCACGGTGGAGCCGATCGAGCGCATGGCGGACCGGGCCGCCGATTCGGCGATGCCTTCGGTGCGCCCGCCGCGTGGGCCGGTGCGGCCGAAGAGCACGCCCTTCAGCTCGTCCATCATGCTGCTTCCCTGCGGGGAGGCAGGCGCGGGGGCCGGTGCGGCGCCGCCGGGCAAGGGGCGGCGCACGGCATCCGCCGCCTCGTCGGCCATGCTGCGGCCGTTGCCGCTGGAAGAGGGCGCGGGCGCCTGCCCATAACCCGCCGGAGGAGCGGCCGGCGCGTCCAGCGCGCGGCCCTTCAGCTTCTCGTAGGCCGACTCGCGGTCCACCACCTTCTCGTACACGCCCGCCACCAGCGAGTTGGCGCGCAGCGCCTGCCGCTGCTCTGGCGTGATAGGACCGATCTGGCTGCCCGGTGGCACGACGAAGACCCGTTCCGTCACGCTGGGCCGGCCCTTGGCGTCGAGGAAGCTGATCAGCGCCTCGCCCACCGCCAGCTCGGTGATGGCCGTGGCCATGTCGCCGATCTTGGGGTTGGCGCGCATGGTTTCGGCAGCCGATCGCACCGCCTTCTGGTCGCGCGGGGTGAAGGCACGCAGCGCGTGCTGCACCCGGTTGCCCAGCTGGGCCAGCACGCTGTCGGGCACGTCCAGCGGGTTCTGGGTCACGAAGTAGACGCCCACGCCCTTGCTGCGCACCAGCCGCACCACGAGTTCGATGCGCTCGATCAGCGCGCTGGGCGCGTCCTTGAACAGCAGGTGCGCCTCGTCGAAGAAGAACACCAGCTTCGGCTTGTCGAGGTCGCCCACCTCGGGAAGCATCTCGAACAACTCGGACAACATCCACAGCAGGAAGGTGGCGTAGAGGCGCGGCGCGTTCATCAGCTGGTCGGCGGCCAGGATGTTGATGACGCCCTTGCCATCACTCGTCTGCATGAAGTCGGCGATGTCCAGCATCGGCTCGCCGAAGAACCTGTCGCCGCCCTGCTGTTCGATCTGCAGCAGCCCGCGCTGGATGGCGCCGATGGACGCGGCGCTGACGTTGC
>CBIHPZ010000304.1:0-5452 GCA_966211865.1 uncultured Aquabacterium sp. | reverse complement strand
TCGAACGCTGCTGCCATCGGCCGGCTCCCGTCTGTACTGGGTGCTGTGGAGTGGGATGATTGACGTTTACGTAAACGTCAACCACGCGATCATAAACGAAGGCGCCGCGCAGGGGTGAAGGGGCGCGCAGAACGCCGGCGCTGGTTCAGCGCGCCACGGGCGTCGCCTTGCGCGGCTTGGCCGGGCGGCTGCCCGCGGCGTCCTCCGCGCGGCGGTCGGCCAGCAGGCGCTGGCAGCGGCTTTCATGCTGGCCCAGCTCGGCCAGCGTCACCTGCAGGTCTTCCAGCTGCTGCTCCAGCTGCTGGCGGTGCTTGGCCAGCGCGGCGGCAAAGGCCTCCAGCTGCGGCCGGGTGTCGGCCGGCGTCTCGTACATCGTCACCAGCTGCAGGATCTCGGTCAGCGAGAAGCCCAGGCGCTTGCCGCGCAGCGTGAGCTTCAGCCGCGTGCGGTCGCGCTGGCTGTAGACGCGGTTGCGGCCGGCCCGTGCCGGTGCCAGCAGGCCCACGTCTTCATAGAAGCGGATCGCGCGCGGCGTGATGTCGAATTCCTGCGCGAGCTCGGTGATGGTGTAGCTGCGGTCGTCCTTGGTGCGGGTGGCGGAAGCGGGTGCGGCGGGCATGGCGGGCTTCGCTATTGACGTTTACGTCAATGTAACCCGAGCCGCGGCGCGGCTGGTGCGCGGGCCAGCGGCTGCGATCAGCGTGCCGCTGAAACGCGGACGGCCGACAGGCTTCCCACGGGTTGCAAGCAGGCGGCCAACAGCGGTCTGGGAACGGTCTGAGAACAGTCTGGAAGCGGTCCGACAGCGGCCTGGGGCCGCATGGCGCAGTTCGGCAGCAGCCTTCGGGCGCGATGCGCCCGGCTTCAGTCGAAGCTCGGCAGCAGCTCCGAGCGCAGCTGGCCGCGACGCTCTTCGTAGTCCGGCAGCACCGAGCGCACCACGTCCCAGAAGGCGGCGCTGTGGTTCATCTCGCGCAGGTGGGCCAGCTCGTGGGTGACGACGTAGTCGATCACCGGCAGGCCGAAGTGGACGAGGCGCCAGTTCAGGCGCACCGAGCCGTCGGCGCTGGCGCTGCCCCAGCGCGTGGAGGCCGACGACAGCGACAGGCGCTTGATGCGCACGTTCAAGAGCGGCGCGAAATGCGCGCAACGCTCTTCGAAGACACGTCGCGCCTGGCGCTGCAGCCAGCTTTGCACCGCCTCGCGGATCTGCGCCTGCGTGGCCGTCTGCGGCAGGCCGACGTGCAAGGTGAGCCGCGGCACGCCGGGCAGCGCGTCGGCCGCGGTGTGCAGCACGGCACCGGTCACGCGCGCATCCAGCACCAGGATCACCGTCTCGCCGAGGAAGGGCAGGCCGGAGCCGTCGCGCCATTCCACGCGGTGGGCCTGCATGCGCTCGGCACGCTGCTGCTGCTCGTGCAGCTTGCGCAGGATCCAGCCGGCCTTGGACTGCAGCGCCTGCTCCACCTCGCCCACGCCCACCCAGCGCGGCGCGCTGACCGACAGCCCCTCGGCGCTGACCACGAAGCCGATGCTGCGGCGCCGCGCGCGCCGGAATTCATAGCCCACCTGGTGTTCGCCCAGCCGCACCTCGCGCTGCGCGCGCGGGTGGTGGAAGCGGCGCTGCGCCGGCGGATCGGCGGCCAGTGCGGCTTCAGGGGCGGGTGGCGAGGACATGGAGGACGGGGACGGCGGCACGGCCGACGCAACAGCGGTGCCGCACGCCGGCAAGGCCGCATCGAACAGCGAGAGCTGCTGCTCGGGCATCGCGTCGTGCATCGCGTCAGGGCGGGGCCGCACCATGGCCGCCGATTCTAAGGACGCAGAGCCCACCCGCGGGCCTGCAAGGCCTGACAGTTGCTAACGCGCTTAAGCCTTGGCGGCTTGCGCCTGGGTCGGGGTTGCATAGGCCTCCGGATCGAGGCGGCGCATCTCGGCCTCGATCCAGGCTTCCACCTCGCGCATCAGCTCGTCGGGCTCGCGGCCGGCCACGGGAATCGGCTTGCCGATCGAGATGTCGACGACGCCAGGCCGCAACAGGAAGCTCTTGCGCGGCCAGCAGCGGGCCGAGGTGACCGCCACCGGCACGATGGGGTTGCCGGTGCTGATGGCCAGTCGGCTGGCCCCGGCCTTGTAGGTGCCCTTTTCCCCGCGGGCGCTGCGCGTGCCCTCGGGGAACATGATGACCCACAGCCCCTGGGCCATCAGCTTCCTGCCCTGCTCGGCCACGCGGTTCCAGGCCTCGGTGCGCTTGCTGCGGTCGATGTGGATCATGTCCAGCCGCGCCATGGCCCAGCCGAAGAACGGGATGTAGAGCAGCTCGCGCTTGAAGACGTAGCACAGCGGATGCGGCATCAGCGCCGGGAACGCGAAGGTTTCCCAGGTGGACTGGTGCTTGGGTGCCAGCACCACGGCGGCGTTCACGTCATTGGCCGTCGGCAGGTTCTCCAGCCCCAAGATGCGGTGCCGCACGCCGCAGATGACGCGCGCGCCCCAGATGGCGGTGCTGAGCCAGCCGGCGCACATCCAGTACACCGGCCGCCCGCGCACGAAGATCGAGAACACCAGCACCGCCAGGGCCCAGGGCACCACGGTGACCGCCATCCACAGGACGAACAGCCCCGAGCGCAATCCGTTCAACACATTCAATGCAGCTCTCCGGGGCCGGACATGGGCGCGTGCTCGCGCCGCAGCAGGAATTCAACACAGGCGCCGAGGCTGTCGTGCAGGTGCACGCGCGGCACCTGCGCCAGCACATGGGCGATCTGGGCCTCGTCCAGGTCGGACGAGCGGCCGCTCAGCACCAGGTGCGGCTCGCAGCCGGCGGCCTGGGCGGCCAGCATGTCGCGCAGGGTGTCGGACACCATGGGCACCAGCTTCAGGTCGATGCCGTAGCGGTGGGCAATCTCTTTCATCAGCCCGGGCTGCGGCTTGCGGCAGTCGCACTGGTCTTCGGGCGTGTGCGGGCAGAAGAACACCGCGTCCAGCCGGCCACCCACGGCGGCCAGGCGCTGGTTCATGTGGGCGTGCACGGCGTTGACGGACGCCATGTCGATCATGCCGCGGCCGATGCCGCTCTGGTTGGTGGCGATGACCGCATGCCAGCCGGCGTGGTTGAGGCGCGCCACGGCCTCCAGCGCGCCTTCGATGGGCTGCCATTCGCTGGGCGCCTTGACGTGGTCCTCGCGGTACTCGTTGAGGATGCCGTCGCGGCCCAGGATCACGAGCTTGAGCACTGGTTGCATGCGCGGCTCCCGTCGTCGGTGGAAGTGTGGCCGCTCAGGCCGCCAGGCGCGACAGGTCGGCCACGCGGTTCATCGCCGCGTGCAGGCCGCCCAGCAGCGCCAGCCGGTTGTTGCGCAGCGCCGGATCGTCGGCGTTGACCATCACGCCGTCGAAGAAGGCGTCCACCGGTGCCTTCAACGCCGCCAGGACCTGCAGCGAGGCGGTGTAGTCACCACGCGCGAAGGCCGCATCGGCGACCGGCTGCACCGCTTCCAGCGCCTGGTGCAGCGCGGCCTCGGCCGGCTCCTTCAGCAGCGCGGCCTGCACGGCGGCGCCGCCGGCACCGGCCTCGGACTTCTTCAGGATGTTGCCGACGCGCTTGTTGGCCGCGGCGAGCGAGGCGGCTTCCGGCAGCGCCGCGAAGGCGCGCACGGCGGCCAGGCGCTTGGGGATCTCGGCCCAACGCTCGGGGCGGGCTTCGACCACGGCGTCCACTTCCTGCGCGCTGTAGCCCTGCTCGCGCAGGTAGCCCGACAGACGTTCGCGCAGGAAGAAGCCGACCTCGGCCTGCGCCTGGCCGTGGCTTTCGGGGAAGGCCGCGAAGGCCTGGCCGACGAGGCGATGAAGCTCCAGCGGCAGGCCGCCTTCGATCAGCATGCGGATCACGCCCAGCGCATGGCGGCGCAGCGCGAAGGGGTCCTTGTCGCCGGTGGGGATCTGGCCGATGCCGAACAGGCCCGCCAGCGTCTCCAGCTTGTCGGCCAGCGCCACCGCCAGGCCCACCGGGTTGCGCGGCAGCGCGTCGCCGGCGAAGCGCGGGCGGTAGTGGTCTTCCACCGCCAGCGCAATGGCCTCGGGCTCGCCGTCGTGGCGGGCGTAGTAGCCGCCCATCACGCCCTGCAGCTCGGGGAACTCGCCGACCATGTCGGTCAGCAGGTCGGCCTTGGCCAGCAGCGCGGCGCGGTCGGCCTGCGCCGCCAGCGCGTCGCCGCCCAGGGCCTGGCCAACGGCCTTCGCGATGGCGCGCACGCGGCGCAGGCGTTCGCCCTGCGTGCCCAGCTTGTTGTGATAGACCACCTTGTCCAGGCCCGGCACCCGGTCGGCCAGCGGCTTCTTGCGGTCCTGGTCGAAGAAGAACTTGGCGTCCGCCAGGCGCGGGCGCACCACGCGCTCGTTGCCGCCGGTCACGGCCGACGCATCGGCCGGGCGGATGTTGGAGACGACGAGGAACTGGTGCGTGAGCTTGCCCGCGGCGTCCAGCAGCGGGAAGTACTTCTGGTTCGCCTTCATCGTCAGGATCAGGCATTCCTGCGGCACGGCGAGGAACTCGGGCTCGAACTGGCACAGCAGCACGTTCGGGCGCTCGACCAGCGCGGTCACCTCGTCCAGCAGCGCGGGGTCGTCGATGGGCTGCAGGCCCAGCGGCTTCGCGGCCGCGGCCAGCTGGCGCGCGATCTCGGCGCGGCGGGCGTCGAAGGACGGGATCACCGCGCCCTCGCCTTCCAGCTGGGCGACATAGCTGTCGGCATCACGCAGCTCGATGCGCGGCGTCGCCGCCTCGAAGCGATGGCCCTGCGTGGTGTTGCCGGACTGCAGGCCCAGCACCGACACCGGCACCACGTCCGCGCCGTGCAGCGCCACCAGGCCGTGCGCCGGGCGCACGAAGTTGACGGTCGTCCAGCCCGGCTGCACCTGTGGCCCTGCCGCGTCATTCAGCTGGTAGCTCATCACCTTGGGAATCGGCAGCTTGGCCAGCGACTCCTCGAGCGCGCGCTGCAGGCCTTCGGCCAGCGTGGCACCCGGCACCACGCTGTCCAGGAACAGCGCCTCGGCCTTGCCGTCCATCGCACGCTTCAGCGACGGCACCACCGAAGCGTCCGCGCCCACGGCGGCCAGCTTCTTCAGCAGGGCCGGCGTCGGCGCGCCGGAGGCATCGAGCGCCACCGCCACCGGCATCAGCTTCTGCTGCACCGCGCGGTCGGCGGCCTTCGTGGCCACGTCTTTCACGTGCAAGGCCAGGCGGCGCGGCGAGGCGAACGGCGTGACTGCCGCCCCCTCGGCCACCAGGCCTTGCGCCTTCAATGAGGCGGCGATGCCACCGGCAAAGGCCTCGCCCAGCTTCTTCAGCGCCTTCGGCGGCAGTTCCTCGACGAACAGTTCGACCAGGAGGTTCTTGGTGCTCATGCTCAGGCTGCCTTCTTCTTGTCCAGTTCGGCCAGCACTTCAG
>CBIHPZ010000303.1:0-5473 GCA_966211865.1 uncultured Aquabacterium sp. | reverse complement strand
TCGCCACCGGCGAGCTGGCACCGCTGATCGGCGACCTCATCGATGCGCTGGGCGGGGAGGCGCCGCTGGGGGTGTCGGCTGCCACCGCGCCTGCTGCGGCGGCCGCCGCGCCGGCTGCAGCGGCGCCCGCCAAACCAACGGCACCCGTGGCCCCCGTGCCCGGCGCAGCCAGCGAGAAGGTCAGCATCCCGCCCTGGGAAACCGAGACCGACGCCACGGCCTGACCTGCCCGCTGAAGAAGGCGCCCGGCGCCGCGGCACTGTCGCGCCGGACGTCCGGTCTGCGCCCCGCAGGCTGGGAGCCGATCCCGCCAAAGTGCGGCGCGCCGAGGGATGGCTTCCCGGGCCGGCGCCCAAGCCTCAGGTGTTCTTGCTGACCGTGATCGTCGGGAACTTGCTGCTGAAGTCCTTGGCCTGCTCGGCGATCTTCACCGCCACCTGCCGCGCAATGGCGCGGTAGGTGGCCGCGACCTCGCTGTCGGGCGCGGCCACGACCGTGGGCTGGCCGGAATCCGCCTGCTCGCGGATGGCGCGGGTCAGCGGCAGGGCGCCCAAATAATCCATGTTGTACTCGGCCGCCATGCGCTTGCCGCCATCGGCACCGAAGATGTGCTCGGTGTGCCCGCAATTCGGGCAGCAGTACACCGCCATGTTCTCGATCAGCCCGAGGATGGGCACGCCCACCTTCTCGAACATCGCCACGCCCTTCTTGGCGTCCAGCAGCGCGATGTCCTGCGGCGTCGTCACGATCACCGCGCCGGTCACCGGCACGCGCTGGCTGAGCGTGAGCTGGATGTCGCCGGTGCCGGGCGGCAGGTCGACGATCAGGTAGTCGACGTCGCGCCAGTTGGTCTGCCGCAGCAGCTGCTCCAGCGCCTGCGTGGCCATCGGACCGCGCCAGATCATGGCCTGGTCGGGCTCCACCAGGAAGCCGATCGACATCACCTGCAGGCCGTGGGCCATCATGGGCTGCATGGTCTTGCCGTCCTCGCTTTCCGGACGGCCGCTCACGCCCAGCATCATCGGCTGGCTGGGGCCGTAGATGTCGGCGTCCAGCACGCCCACCGTCGCACCCTCCGCGGCCAGCGCCAGCGCCAGGTTGGCGGCCGTGGTGCTCTTGCCCACGCCGCCCTTGCCGGAAGCCACCGCGATGATGTTCTTCACCGCCGGCAGCAGCTGCACGCCACGCTGCACCGCGTGGGCGATGACCTTGGAACTGACCGTGGCCTGCACGGCCTGCACGCCGGGCACCTGCCGTGCGGCCTGCTCCAGGCGCTGCTGCAGCTCGGCATGCAGGCTCTTGGCGGGGTAGCCCAGCACCAGCTCGAAAGCGACGCGTCCGCCGTCGATGCGCAGGTTGCGGATCTGCTTGCTGCCGACGTAGTCGCGCCCGGTGTGCGGATCGGTGACCGACTTCAGGGCTTCGAGCAGGGCGGATTCGGTGGGCTGGGACATGGCAGGCGGGGCGACGATGGCGAAGGGGTTGGCAGCAGCGGCCCTGGGGGCGGGCCGACGGGGCGCAAGGCGTGCAGGCCGAGGCCCGCGAAGAGCCGGCCAGTCTATCGCCAGCCCTGTTCCACGCCTGGGCGCGGGGTACCCGACGCGCCGGTGCAGCGTCCCGCGCGTGACACCAAGGATGCACACACCGCTGCCTAGAATGAATCGAGCTTCCGTCCCGCGCCCATGCCACCGATCGCCGCGCCGCCCCTGCCGGCCGCCCCCGAAGCCCCATTCCGCGACCTGGCGGCGCTGGTGCACCAGCATGCGCACGACGCGCCCGACAGGACGGCGCTGCACTGCGGTGATGCGCAGCTGACGTACGGCGAGCTCGATGCCCTGATCGACCGCGCGGCCGCGGCACTGCAGCGTGATGGCCTGCGCCCGCGCGACGTGATCGCCGTGTGCGCCCCGACCAGCATCGAGTACGTGGCGCTGTTCATCGGTGCGCTGCGCGCCGGCCTGGCCGTGGCGCCGCTGGCGCCGGGATCGACGCCACAACAGCTGGCCGCGATGATCGAGGACTCGGACGCGCGCATCGCCTTTCTCGATGCCGCCACGGCCGAAGCGCTGGCGGCCCAGGCCGGCCGCAATGGGGTGACCGAGGTCCGGCTGGGCCCGCCCGGAACGGACACCGAGGTGCCGCCATTCGCCGACTGGCTGGCCGAATCCGGCGCCCGACCGGCGCCGGTGGCCATCGATCCCGCCTGGCCCTTCAACCTGATCTATTCCTCCGGCACCACCGGCACGCCCAAGGGCATCGTGCAGGCGCACGCCATGCGCTGGGCCCACATCCAGCGCGCCGCCGCCTCCGGCTATGGCCCGGACGCCGTCACGCTGATCGCCACGCCGCTGTACTCCAACACGACGCTGGTCTGCCTGATCCCGTCGCTCGCCTATGGCGGCAGCGTGGTGCTGATGCCGAAGTTCGACGCCGCCAGCTACCTCGCGCTGGCTGCCAAGCACCACGCCACCCACACCATGCTGGTGCCCGTGCAGTACCAGCGGCTGATGGCGCGCCCCGATTTCGACGCGCACGACCTGAGCGCCTTCCGCTTCAAGTTCTGCACCAGCGCCCCCTTCCACGCCGAGCTGAAGGCCGACGTGCTGGCCCGCTGGCCCGGCGCGCTGGTGGAGTACTACGGCATGACCGAAGGCGGCGGCACCTGCATCCTGCAGGCGCACCTGCACCCCACCAAGCTGCACACCGTCGGCCAGCCGGCCGAAGGGCACGACATCCGCCTGATCGACGAGGACGGGCGCGAGGTGCCGCCCGGCGCCAGCGGCGAGGTGGTCGGCCGCTCGCCCGGCATGATGACCGGCTACCACAAGCAGCCGCAGAAGACCGCCGAGGCCGAGTGGCACGACGCGCAAGGACGCCGCTACATCCGCACCGGCGACGTCGGCCGCTTCGACGAGGACGGCTTCCTGATCCTGCACGACCGCCGCAAGGACATGATCATCAGCGGCGGCTTCAACATCTACCCCAGCGACCTGGAAGCCGTGCTCCGCCGGCACCCGCTGGTGGCCGATGCCGCGGTGATCGGCATCGCCTCACCGGAATGGGGCGAAACGCCGGTGGCCTGCGTGGTGCCACGCAGCGGCGCCACGCCGGCGGCCAGCCCTGAAGCCATTCGCGAATGGGTCAATGCGCAGGTGGGCCGCACGCAGCGGCTGGCCGCCATTCGATTCATCGACGAGTTGCCGCGCAGTGCGATCGGCAAGATCCTCAAGCGCGAATTACGCGACTGCTGGCCGGCATTGGCGAATCGTTGAAATCTGCAATTCATTCAATGCATCAATGGTGCCCGCATACCCCGGATGAGCCGGGTATTCCCGAACCGGCCGGCACGGTTGGCACGTGACATGCATGTAGGGTTTGGCCGTGCCATGGCAGCGGTTTTCCCTAACTGATCCCCTGCGAAGCCGCAAGCATGGAACGCGATGTAACCGGGTTGTCTCTTTAAGGTGTTGCACCAAGCGAACAGCAAAATCTTTCGGGCTA
Organism: uncultured Aquabacterium sp.; assembly: GCA_966211865.1. Taxonomy (GTDB): domain Bacteria; phylum Pseudomonadota; class Gammaproteobacteria; order Burkholderiales; family Burkholderiaceae_C; genus Pseudaquabacterium. The sequence goes on along the minus strand of CBIHPZ010000303.1, from coordinate 1,972 downwards.
TATTGGCCTCCTTCGCAGCCCAACGAGCTGCAAGGGCCGACTGGGCCCTCCAATTCATACAAAGGTCGCAGCGGCGTGATGCTTACTCATCGAGCCGACTGGAGGTTATCGAGTGGATTACGCTCAATCACAACGCAATCCGGGCAAACACTTGTCCGGGTTTGCGATAGTCGTCGTCTTGCACCTGATTCTGGGTTACGCATTGGTGATGGGCCTGGGTCGCAAGATCGTCGAGGTCATCAAGGCGCCGATCGAAACCAAGATCATCGAGGAGGTGAAACCCCCGCCTCCGCCGCCGCCGGAAAACCTGCCGCCGCCGCCGAAGATGGCGCCGCCGCCGCCGTCCTTCGTGCCGCCGCCGGAGGTGCAGATCGCCAATCCGCCGCCGGCACCCACCATCACCACGACACGCGAAGCCCCGCCGCCGGCCCCGCCGGTGGCCTTGGCCCCGCCACCCGCGCCGGTGCCGCCGCCGCCCGCCCCGCCGGCTCCGCCGCGCCAGGCCGTGGCCGCGCAGATCAACGTGAGCGGCTGCGACAAGCCCGAGTACCCGGCCGCCGCCGCGCGCGCGGAAGCCACCGGCACGACGAAGATCCGCTTCACGGTGGATGCCGCCGGCAAGGTCTCGAAGGCCGACATCGAAAAGGCTTCGGGCTCCTCGCGCGAACACCGCCTGCTCGACCGCGCGGCGGTCGACGCCCTCAGCAAGTGCCCGTTCAAGCCGGGCATGGATGAAAACGGCAAGCCGGTCGGCGCGACGACGGTCGTCGAGTACGTCTGGAAGCTCGAATAGCCGTCCGCCGCCTTGCCGTCGACGCCCCTTCTCCTCTCACCCTGCGCGCACACGCCCGATCGGCCACTGCGCGACCGTTCCTGCCTGGAGTCACCCATGTTCCTGAACAAACTCTTGCGCGCACCGCTGGCTGCCGCCCTGCTGGCGATCGCCGCGCTCGTCTCGACCACCGCGCCGGCCCCGGCGCTGGCGCAAGCCGCCTCGGCACCCGCCGCTGACACGGCCGCGGCCCCGGCCGCGCCTGCCGCCCCGGCGGCCACCGTCGCCAAGGAAGAAGTCGCCAACCCCTACGGCCTGAACGCGCTCTGGAGCCAGGGCGACTTCGTGGCCCGCGGCACGCTGATCATCATGATCATCATGTCGATGGGCAGCTGGTACATCATGTTCACGAAGCTGTGGGAGCAGCACAAGCTGTTCCAGGCCGCCAACCAGGTGGCCGAGGGCAACTTCTGGAAGGCCGGCTCGGTGGCCAAGGGCGCGGCCGCGCTGGAGGAAGGCAGCGCCTTCCGCTTCATCGCCGAATCGGGCGTGAAGGCCGACGAGCACCACGAGGGCACGCTCACCGAACAGATCGACCGCCACACCTGGATCGGCATGAGCGTGCAGCGCGCGGTCGACAACATCAACAGCCGCCTGCAGGACGGCCTGGCCTTCCTGGCCACCGTGGGTTCCACCGCCCCGTTCGTGGGCCTCTTCGGCACGGTCTGGGGCATCTACCACGCGCTGACGGCCATCGGCATTGCGGGTCAGGCCTCCATCGACAAGGTGGCCGGCCCGGTCGGCGAAGCGCTGATCATGACCGCCTTCGGCCTGGCCGTCGCGGTGCCCGCGGTGATGGGCTACAACTGGCTGATCCGCCGCAACAAGAGCGTGATGGAGCGCGTGCGCGCCTTCTCCGCCGACGTGCACAACGTCCTGCTCGCAGGCAAGCGCTGATCGCCGCTGATCGTTGATGCCCCGGCCGCCTGAAGCCACACGCTGAAGGCGGCCCGTCCCCGCGGGGACCAAGGCTTCCTGCGAACCGCAGGGAGCGGAACAGCAAAGGATTCACCATGGCCATGAACGTAGGTTCAGCCGACGGCGATGAAGACCAGATGAACTCGGCCATCAACACCACGCCCCTGGTGGACGTGATGCTGGTGCTGCTGATCATCTTCCTGATCACGATTCCGGTGGTCA
>CBIHPZ010000302.1:0-5486 GCA_966211865.1 uncultured Aquabacterium sp. | reverse complement strand
GCCACCGACCGCGTCCACACCACCGGCGCCGGCAGCGGGCCGGGCCGCGGCGATGGCAGCTGGCCGCGCCCCAGCTCCCCCAGCAGCAGGCCATGCAGCAGCAGCACCGCGGCCAACAGCGCCAGCACCGGCCCGCGCCGCGGCCGGCGCGGCGCGGGGGTGGCGAGTGCAGGGGCCGGCATGAAGCCCCTCGGACAAAGCTGCCACCGCGCCCACCGCCGGCGCCCGGCCCCCCCCCAAGATGAAACTCGCCACCTACAAGGACGGCTCGCGCGACGGCCAGCTGGTCGTCGTCTCGCGCGACCTCGCCACCGCGCACTACGCCAACGGCATCGCCACCCGCCTGCAGCAGGTGCTGGACGACTGGAACTTCCTGTCGCCGCAGCTGCAGGACCTGTACGTGACGCTGAACCAGGGCAAGGCGCGCCATGCCTTCCCGTTCGAGCCGCGCCAGTGCATGGCGCCGCTGCCGCGGGCCTACCAGTGGGCCGACGGCTCGGCCTTCATCAACCACGTCGAGCTGGTGCGCAAGGCGCGCGGCGCCGAGGTGCCCGAATCGTTCTATGCCGATCCGCTGATGTACCAGGGCGGCAGCGACGATTTCCTGGGCCCCTGCGACAACGCCGTGTTCGCCAGCGAGGACTGGGGCATCGACTTCGAGGCCGAGGTGGCCGTGGTGACCGGCGACGTGCCCATGGGCGCCACGCCGGAGGCCGCGCTGGAGGGCATTCGCCTCGTGATGCTGGCCAACGACTGGAGCCTGCGCAACCTGATCCCGGCCGAGCTGGCCAAGGGCTTCGGCTTCTTCCAGAGCAAGCCGGCCACGGCCTTCAGCCCGGTGGCGGTGACGCCCGACGAGCTGGGCGAGGCCTGGGAAGGCGGCCGCGTGCACCTGACGCTGCAATCGGCCTGGAACGAACGCAAGGTGGGCCTGTGCGACGCCGGGCCGGAGATGACCTTCCACTTCGGCCAGCTCATCGCCCACGTGGCGAAGACGCGCAACGTGCGCGCCGGCTCCATCGTCGGCTCGGGCACCGTCAGCAACAAGGACTGGGCACGCGGCTATTCCTGCATCGCCGAGAAGCGCGCCATCGAGACCATCGAGGAAGGCGCGCCGAAAACGGAATTCATGCGCTTCGGCGACCGCATCCGCATCGAGATGAAGGGCCGCGACGGCCAGAGCGTGTTCGGCGCCATCGACCAGCGGGTGGCGTCGCTGCACGGCGACGCGGAAGCGGCCGACGCCGAGGACGCCCCTACAGCGGACTGAGCCCCAGCAGCATCAGCAGCGCCGCGGTGGCGCCGGCCGTGGCCAGTTGCAGGGCGGTCACCAGTGCCCAGCGCGCGGCCGGGCTGGGCGTGGGGACGTCCTCGGGCGGCAGCTCGTCGCGCGGCGGGCCGCGGCGCGGCGACGCGGCGGCCGCGGGCCGGGGGACGGACGGCACCGGCAGGCCGGCGATCACGTGCGACAGGTCCAGCCACATCGGGCCCAGGTCGCGCGGCAGGGGCGGTTTCGGGTTCATGGGCCGCACTGTGGCGGCCGCGGGTCGCGGGCGCGCGTCGGCGGCCGTCGCGTTTGTTGCAGCAGCGCGCGCCGTGGCAGCGCGTGGCAACAACACGGCAGGGGCGTGACATGCGCCCCTGCCGCCGCAGCGCCGAAGCGTGGCATCGTTCGGCCGATGATCCGTTCGACTTCGACGCCGTCCGTGCCTGTCCGCCGTTCCTGTCTCATGCGCTGGCACGCCGCCATGGCGGCCGTGGGCGCCACGCTGATGGCCACCGCGGCCCTGCTGCTGGCGCCGCCGGCCCAGGCGCGCGCCGCCAGCGCGCCGCAGGGCGCGTCGGCCGCGTCAGCTGGCCAGGCCGCCGCCCCGCGTGTCGACTGCCCGCCGGTCCCGCGCGAACCCAGCGCCGAGCAGCTGCAGGCCGCCCTGCAGGCCGCGCGCGACCGCGGCTTCCTGTGGCGCATCAGCAAGGGCGGCCGTGACTCGTACCTGTACGGCACCATCCACGTCGGCAAGCTGGACTGGGCCTTTCCCGGCCCGCTGGTGCGCGAGGCGCTGGAAGGCGCCGAGACCCTGGCGCTGGAACTGGACCTGACCGACCCCGAGGTGCTGGGGCAGCTGTCGCGCAGCATGAAGCCCGCGGCCACGCGCGGCACCCGTTTCCAGCTGCCGGCGGCGGCGCAGCAGCGGCTGGCGCGGCAGGCGCAGCTGGCCTGCGTGGGGCCCGACGTGCTGGGCAACCAGCACCCGGTGATGCAGGCCATCACGCTCACCGTGCTGGCCGCCCGCCACGACGGCCTGGACCCGAGCTACGCGCAGGAGCTGGTGCTGGGCGGCATCGCCCGCGCCATCGACAAGCGCATCGTCTCGCTGGAGTCTGCTGAAATGCAGGCCGGGCTGCTGGTGCCAGCTGACCAGAAGCAGGCGCTGGCCATCGCCGAGCAGACCATCACCCAGCTGGAAAAAGGCCAGGCCCGCGCGATGCTGGTGAAGGTGGCGCGCGTGTGGGACGAAGGCGACCTGGAGCAGCTGTCCAGCTTCGAGCAGTGGTGCGGCTGCGCCGACACCGAGGACGAGCGCCAGTTCCTGCGCCGCGTCAACGACGAGCGCAACGGCCCGATGGCCGAGCGCATCGACGCGCTGCACAGCGGTGGCCGCACGGTGTTCGCCGCGGTGGGCGCGCTGCACATGACCGGCGCGCACGGCCTGCCGCAGCTGCTGCAGCAGCGCGGCTACACGGTGGAGCGCATCCGCTTCGCGCCGCGCTGACCGCGGCCCGCGCGCCCAGGCCCGGGCGCATGGCCCGCAAGGCCTGTTCGGCCTGGGGCCGGGCATGTGACTTCAGCCCCGCACGGGGCTACCATCGTCCGCACCCTCGTCTCCTCCGTCCCCCACCATGGCCGACCCCACCGCCGCCTTCGCCAAGCTCGTGCCGGGCTTCGACTTCCTGCAAGGCCTCGTGAAAAACGCCGGCGCCGCGCTGCCCAGCGTGGGCCAGTGGGTGGCGCCCACGCTGGACCCGGCGGAGCTGGAAAAACGCATCGAGGAGCTGCGCACCGTGCAGTTCTGGCTCGAGCAGAACGCCCGCATGCTGGGCGCCACCATCCAGGCGCTGGAGGTGCAGCGCATGACCTTGTCGACCCTGAAGACGATGAACGTCTCGCTGGGCGACCTGACCGAATCGCTGAAGATCAAGCTGCCGGACCCGCCGGTCAGCGCGGCCGACGCGGTGGAGTCCGCGGGCGGCCCGGTGCCGGCGCCGCCGGAAGCCTCCCCGCGCAAGGCGGCGGCCCGCCCGTCCGCCACCGCCAGCCCCGAGGAAAGCGGCCAGGAAGGCCATGGCAAGCCCGCCGCCCCCGGCGTGCCGCCCGGCGTGCCCGACCCCATGCAGTGGTGGGGCGCGCTGACCAAGCAGTTCACCGAACTGGCCGCCAACGCGATGAAGGACAGCGCCACCGACGCCGCCAAGAACCTGGGCGCCGCGATGGTCAAGCAGGGCTTCGAGGCGGCCAGCGAAACGATGAAGAAAGCCGCTGCGATGCCCGCGGCGATGGTGAAGACCGCGGCCGGCGTGGCGCAGAACGCCGCGCAGGTGGCGCAGGCTGCCCAGCACGCCGGCAAGGCGCGCGCGTCCAAGCCCGGCACCGACACCGGCAGCACCGACGGCGCCACCGCGCCCGCACGCAAGCGCAGCAGCGCGGCGCGCAAGCGCCCGGCTGCGGGCGGCTGATCAACGACGGGCCGCGCACGATGAGCCGTTTTCTCGCCGCGCATGCCACCCACCCCGACCCGCTGCTCGCGCTGGCGCTGGTGGCCGCTCAGATCGAGGGTCAGCGGGCCCAGCGCAGTGAAGGCTTCACGCCCACGCTGGGCCTGGTCTACCTGACGCCGCGCGCCGCCGCGCAGGCCGAAGCGCTGCTGGACGAACTGCAGCGCCGCTGGCCCGGCACCGCGTTCGCCGGCGCGGGCGGCGCGGGCGTGATCGGCAGCGGCGCGGAGTATTTCGACGAGGCCGCCATCTCGCTGCTGCTGACGGACCTCGACCCGGCGCAGTTCCAGGTCTTCAACGGCCGCCGTCCGCTGGACCCGGCGCGCGCCTTCAGCGCCCTGGTGCATGCCGATGCCGGCACGCAGGACCTGGCCGAGCTGGTCACCGAGCTGAGCGAGCGCACCCAGTCCGGCTACCTCTTCGGCGGCCTGGCGGTGGGCGGCGAACGTGCGCTGCACCTGGCCGACGGCGTGTTCGAAGGCGGCCTCTCCGGCGTCGGCTTCGGCCCTGGGGTGACGCTGATTTCACGCGTGACGCAGGGCTGCCTGCCGGTGGGGCCGGTGCGGCGCGTCACCGCCTGCGAGCGCAACGTCGTCATCGAGCTGGACGGCAAGCCGGCGCTGCCGCAGCTGCTGGCCGACATCGGCCACACGCTGGACAAGCCCGAGCCGGCGCTGAAGGCGCTGCGCGCGACGCTGGTGGGCATCGCCGCGCCGGAAGACCACGTGCTGGGCCGCGGCGGCCAGTTCGGCACCGACACCCGCGTGCGGCACCTGATCGGCATCGATCCCGGCCGCGAGGCGGTGGCCATCGCCGACATCGCCACCGAAGGCGAGCAGCTGGCCTTCTGCCGCCGCGATGCCGAGGCCGCGCGGCGCGACCTGGTGCGCATCTGCAGCGAGATCCGCGAAGAGGTGGACACCCTGGCGCCCGACCGCCCGGTGCCCGCGCTGCACGGCGGCAGCGGCGAGCTGCGCGCGCCGCAGATCGCGGGCGCGGTGTACGTCTCCTGCGCCGGACGGGGCGGGCCGCATTTCGGCGCGCCCTCGGCCGAGGCGCTGATCGTGCAGCATGCGCTGGGCGACGTGCCGCTGGCCGGCTTCTTCGCCGGCGGCGAGATCGGCCACCGGCACCTGTACGGCTACACCGGCGTGCTCACCGTCTTCGTGGCCCCGTGAGCGCGCCGCACCCCTTCCCCACCCGCGGGCCAGGGCACCTTCCCGGCTGGGTCGCCCGATGACGGCGGTGCGCGAACTCACCGGCGCCCGCGTGCGCCTGCGCGACTGGCGCGACGAGGACCTGCCCGCCTTCGCCGCGATGAACGCCGACCCCGAGGTGACGCGCCTGCTGTCCCGTGCGCTCAGCGCCGCGGAAAGCGACGCGCTGGCCAGCCGCATGGCCGAGCGCCTGCGCCGCCAGGGCTGGGGCAGCTACGCGCTGGAGGTGCCCGGCCTGGGCTTCGCCGGCTTCATCGCGCTGAGCGAGCCGGCTTTCACGATTCCCGTGGCCGGCTTCGAGCCGCCCCAGCTGGAGATCGGCTGGCGCCTGGCGCACGCGGCCTGGGGCCACGGCTACGCCACCGAAGGCGCGCGGCTCCTGATGGACTTCGCGCGCGACGAACTGCGGCGCGAGCGGCTGGTGTCCTTCACCACCGTGGCCAACGCGCGCTCGCTGGGGGTGATGCAGCGCCTGGGCCTGCAGCCGGCGGGCGA
>CBIHPZ010000301.1:0-5490 GCA_966211865.1 uncultured Aquabacterium sp. | reverse complement strand
CGGATCGACGTTGAAGCCATTGGTGTCGAAGCCCGCGGCCTGTGCGGACGCCAGCGTGGGCGCGGCCGGGCTGTAGGTCACTGCACCGCCGGCGCGGAAGCACTCGTTGCCATCGAACAGCTTGAACGCCGCCCTGCTGTAATCGACGGTATCGAAGCAGCGCGCGCCCGCATTCACCCCGGAGCCGAAGTAGATGACGTTGTTCGCCACCGTGTGGTTGCTGCCCTCGTTCACCAGCACAACCCCGGTCGGCGTGCCCGACGCGGCCTGCATGTAGATCGAGTTGTTGCGGATGGTCAGCGCGGTGCCGCGCTCGTCCTGCGCACTGGGGTTGTTCACCCGCATCGAGATGCCCTGGTCGCCGCCGCCGGCGGTCCACACCACCGAGTTGTTCTCGATCACGCAACCGGTGCAGCTGCGCGCGCCGATGCCCACGTAGCCGACGTCGACGACCGTGTTGCCGCGGATCGCGACGTCATGGAAATACTCCGGCCCCTCCGTATCGGAATAGCCGCCGGAGATCTCGATGCCATAGCAGTTCGGCGTGCTGTTCTGCGGCTGCACGATGCGGTTGTTCTCGATCGTCAGCCCCTCGGCAAAGCCATGCACCACGATCACCGTGCCGCTGCACTTGCCGCTGCTGTTGAGCACCGAGCGGGTGATGCTGTTGTTGCGAATGACGCCGCGCGTGACCGACGACAGGTAGATGTCGTGGTCGTAGACCGCGGCGCTGCCGTTGCGGTCGAGGATGTTGTTCTCGATCACCAGGTCGGTGGCGCCGCCCAGGAACGAGAAGTTGGTGTTGTCGTGCACGTGGGAATTGCGCAGCGTGATGCGCTGGTTCTCGAAGCCGCCCGCGGCCCGGGGGTTCTGCGCGATCTGCAGGCCGATCTTGAAGCCGCTGATCTCGACGTTCTCCACCAGCAGGTCGTTCACCGACCAGTAGGTGAAGATGCCGTTGTTCGCACCGGTGCTCTGGCCCATCACGCCACCGCCGCGCAGGTCCAGGTTGCGGATCTCGTAGCCGGCATCGGCCACCTTGGCACCGCCATCATCGAAGTTGAACAGCGACAGGCCGGCGCGCGACTCGGTGAGGATGGGCTTGGCCACGCCGCCCCAGGGCGGCGGGTAGCTGTCCCAGACCACGCGGTTGGTGGCGCTACCGCCGTCGATCGGGCGGATGCGCATCGACGCATTGATCCACGCGCCGCCTTGCGCAAAGAGAACCCGGTCACCGCCGCGCAGCGTGGGCAGTTGCGAGGCCAGCTGCTTGGGCCGGCTCGGGCTGAGGCCATCAGCCGCCGCATTGCCCGCCACGCATCCGGCGGAGGCGCCAAGCTGGCAATCGGACAGGTAATAGGTGGCGGCGTGGGCCGGAACACTCAGCGCCGCAGCGGCGGCCACGCCGAAGGCGGCCAGGCAATGTTTCATTCGAAGGCTCCCGATCATGGAGGTTGAGCAATACAGAAGGCTCCACAACCACGCCCTCGAGGACCCGGGCCGGCGCCATGTTGGCGCGGCTGGCCGCGTCGTCCTGTTGTTGTTCTTCTTCAGGAATGCGGCGCCAGCATAGGAAAGCTGGCACCACGTCCGGTATGCCAAGACTTCGCCATTGTCGGAGGGCCGCCGGCCGTGCTAACCCCCCAGGAACAGGGGTGGGGCGGCGGGTCAGACCTTCTTGCGCGCCGCGCCGCCGAACAGGCCGTTCGGCTTCACCACCAGCATCACCAGCACCACCACGTAGGCGGCGATGTCCTTGAAGCCCTCGGGCAGGTAGAAGCCGGCGAAGGCCTCGACCAGGCCGATGACCAAGCCGCCGACGATGGCGCCCGGCAGGCTGCCGAAGCCACCGACCACCGCGGCCGGGAAGGCCTTCAGGCCGATGAAGCCCATGTTGGCGTGCACGAAGGTGATGGGCGCCAGCAGCAGCCCGGCCAGCGCCGCCACGCCGGCCGACAGGCCCCACACCAGCCCGTTCAGCCGCCGCACCGGAATGCCCATGTAGTAGGCCGCCAGCTGGTTCTGCGAAGCCGCCTGCATCGCGATGCCGACCTTGCTGTAGCGGAAGAGCGCATACAGCAGCCCGCACAGCAGTGCCGTGGCGCCGATCACCGCCAGCTGCTCCACGCTGATCACCGCACCACCCAGGTCGATGACACGGCCCGCATACGGCACGGCCAAGGTGGAGGTGGTGGAACCCAGGTCCGGCACCATCGTGATCAGCCCGCGCGCGAGGTAGCCGATGCCGATGGTCAGCATCACGATGGTGAACTGCGGCTGGCCCAGGATGGGCCGGATCACCACCCGTTCCAGCGCGATGCCCAAGGCCATCATGCCCAGCACGGCCACCGGCGCCGCGGCCCAGAACGACCAGCCGGCCACCTGCATCAGCACCAGGGCCCCGAAGGCGCCCAGCATCATCAGCTCGCCCTGCGCGAAGTTGACCGTCTCGGTGGCCTTGTAGATCAGCACGAAGCCGAGCGCGATCAGCGCATAGATGCAGCCGAGCGCGACGCCCGAGATCAGCAACTGCGCCAAGGTCTGCAAGAAGGCCAAGCCACCCGCTCCCGCGGCCGCCCGGTGGGCCGACGACCGCGATGCTGCGGCGTCCGGCGCGGCTTGTCGCCGGGGGAAATCACCGAGGAAATAGCCGCCGAGACGTGCGCGCCGGCGCGGGCAGCCCGCCCACGCCACGGTCACGCCGCGTTCACACCACGTTCACGGCGCGCCCAGGCGCTGCAGCACCGCTTCGCGCACCAGCGGCAGGCGGTCGTTGCCGAAGTACATGTCGTGGCCGCCGACGAAGATGGTGGGCGAGCCGAAGGCGCCGCGGGCGATGGCCTCGTCGGTGTTGGCCTTCAGCTGCGCCTTGATCTCCGGCTCGGCAATGCCCTGCGCGAAGGGCTCGGCATCGATCCCCAGGCGCGTGCAGAGCGCGGCCAGCACCGCGTCCTGCGAGATGTCCTGCTCGCGCGACCAGTAGGCCTCGAACACGGCCTCCGCAAAAGCCAGCATGCGTTCGGCGCCGCGGTCTTCCCGAAGCAGCCACAGGCAGCCGCGCATGGCCTTCACGCTGTTCACCGGGAACACCTTGGGCGGGAACACGATGTGCAGCCCGGCACGGCGTGCCCAGTCCTGCAGGTCCTTCTTCAGGTAGGCCTGCTTGGCCGGCACGCCCTTCTCGCGGAATTCGTAGACGCTGGGGTTCACCGCATTGAAGATGCCGCCGACCAGCACCGGCTTCCACTGCACCGGCACCGCCAGCTCGGCCGCCATCTTGCGCAGGTTGTGGAACGCCAGCCAGGTCCAGGGGCTGGAGCAGTCGAAGAAGAACTCGATCATGGTTGTGATTCCTGCGTCGGTTTGACCGTGGCGCCGAAGAGGTGGCGCCTTGCTTCATCGTCCATCGCGGCCTGGCGCCATTCCTTGCCCAGCGCCGTGCCGCGCTGCACCGCGGGCCGCGCCCGCAGCTGCGCGAACCAGCGCTTCACGTGGGGCCAGTCGTCCAGGCTCAGGCCCTGGGCCTTGTGCGTGATGATCCAGGGGTAGATCGCGATGTCGGCGATGGAGTAGTCGCCCGCCACGTATTCCCCTTGCGCCAGCTGCCCGTCCAGCACGCCGTACAGGCGCCGCGTCTCGCGTTCATAGCGCTCGATGGCATAGGCGATCTTTTCCTGTGCATAAAGCCTGAAGTGGCCGTGCTGGCCCAGCATCGGCCCCAGCCCACCCATCTGCCACATCACCCAGCTGATGACGGCGTGGCGGCCGCGTACTTCAGAAGGCAGCAGCCGGCCGGCCTTCTCGGCCAGGTAGATCAGGATGGCGCCGCTTTCGAAGAGCGAGATCGGCTCGCCGCCATCGGCCGGCGCGTGGTCCACGATGGCGGGCATGCGGCCGTTCGGGCTGAGCTTCAGGAACTCGGGCGTGAACTGCTCGCCGCGGCCGATGTTCACCGGCTTCACGGTGTACGGCAGGCCCAGTTCCTCGAGCGCGATCGAGATCTTCCAGCCGTTGGGCGTGGGCCAGTAGTGCAGGTCGATCAAGGATGGCACCCCGGTGACAGATGAGCGGCGAGGCTAGCGCCAAACTGCGGCTTTGCACTGTCGCGCGCGGGATAGCCGTGCCGTGGCCATGAGATGCACGGCCGCCGGACGGGCCCATCCCGCGCCACGCAGTGTGAAGGCACCCACTGAGCCTGCCGGGCGCCCACAGGGCGACAGTCGGCAGGCGCAGCCCCAAGGATCCCAGTGACCGACACCGCCATTCCCGAAGGCTTCGAGCCGCTGCGCATCGGCGGTGAATTCATGCGCCTGAACGGCCCCCTTCACGCCAGGCGCGATGGCGACCGGCTGCGCGTGGGCTTCCGCGTCGAGCCACGCCACTGCAACCCGATGAAGATGTGCCACGGCGGCATGCTGGCCAGCTTCGCCGACATGCTGCTGCCTGTCACTGCGCATGCCCACAGCACCACGGTGGCCAACCGCTTCCTGCCCACCATCAACCTGCAGCTGGATTACCTGGCACCGGCGCCATTGGGCGCCTGGGTCGAGGGTGAAGGCCTGCTGCTGCGCGAAACCCGCAGCCTGGTCTTCGTGCAGGCGGTGGCCACGGCCGACGGCGTGCCCTGCCTGCGCGCCAGCGGCATCTTCAAGATCGGGCCGGAAGCGCCGTGGCGGCTGGCGGCGAAGGACTGATCAGCGGTCCTTGAACACGGGCGCCCGCTTCGCGAAGAAGGCCTGCACGCCCTCGGCGAAATCCGCACCGCGGCTCATCTCGCCCTGCACTCTCGCTTCCTGGCTCAGCGCCGAGGCGTAGTCCATCGGCAGCGCCGCGTCGATCACCTGCCGCGTGTGCGCCAGCGCGCGCACCGGCATGGCGGCCAGCTTGGCGGCCAGGGCCATCGTGGTGTCCACCAGCGCCGCGTCATCCACGCACTTCCAGATCAGGCCGATGCGCTCGGCCTCTTCCGCCGGCAGCTTGTCGCCGGTCATCGCCAGGCCGATGGCGCGCGCCCGGCCCACCAGGCGCGGCAGCAGCCAGGTGCCGCCGCAATCGGGAACCAGGCCGATCTTGCTGAAGGCCTGGATGAAGCTGGCCGAGCGCGCGGCAATCACCATGTCGCAGCCCAGCGCCAGGTTGGCGCCCGCGCCGGCGGCCACGCCGTTGACCATGGCGATCACCGGCACGGGAAAGGACCGGATGGTCAGCGCCAGCGGCTTGTACAGGCGCTCGACCACGCCTTCCACGTCGGCGGCCAGGTCGGTGTCCGCCAGGTCCTGGCCGGCGCAGAAGCCGCGCCCGGCACCGGTGATGACGACGCAGCGCACCGCATCGTCCAGCGCGGCCTGTGCGAGGGCGCCACGCAGCTGCGTGTGCATCTCGCCGGTGAAGCTGTTCAGCGCCTGCGGGCGGTTGAGCGTCAGCGTGCGCACGGCGCCATCGGTGGCGGTGAGGATGAGGGCTTCTGACATGGCGGACCTCCGGGCGTTT
>CBIHPZ010000300.1:0-5498 GCA_966211865.1 uncultured Aquabacterium sp. | reverse complement strand
GCCTCCACGCACTTGCGGCCCAGCAGGCCGCCCAGCTCTTCGCCGATGGCGATCAGCTCGTCCAGGCTCTCCGCGTACTTTCCGGCATAGGGGTTGGCGATGACGGCCACGGCCACCGCGCGCTTGGTGGGCGGATCGATGGTGCGGCCCATCTCGACGCGGGTTTCGTCGGTGGTGACGATGAGCTTGCGGATTTGTGCGGGCATGTCTCGTTCTCCGGTGTTCGTCGTCGTCAGCGCAGGCCGTTCCATTGGGCGATGTCGGCGGCACGCAGGCCGCCGACGCGTTCGTGCACGCGCGGGCCGGTGCTCATGGTCAGGATGTAGACCACTTCGTCCGCGGCCGGCGCGCCGGGCACGCGCACCTCGATGGCGTCGAAATGGCTGCGCACGTAGCTGGCGTTGATGTGGGTCAGCGGCACGTCCAGCGCGGCGCCGGGCGGGCCCACCTTCTTGGTGGACGGCACGATGGCCAGTGCATTCCCGGGCTGCCCGGTCTTGGCCTCGCCCTTGCCGGCGGCGTAGGCCTTGGCGTCGCCCTTCCAGCCCAGCAGCTCGCGCATCGCGTAGCCGCCGGGCACGTGCCACAGCGCGCCGTGTTCCAGCTCGCCGGCAGCGCCCACGATGGCGCCCTTGCCATAACCCTCGATGCGATCGGCCGGCACGTTCATCGCGGCCAGCAGGCGCCGTGCCATGTCGATGCCCACCGGGTTCAGCGCCTCCATCATCGGCAGGATCTGCGCTTCATAGCGGCCGGCGAAGGGGTTGGTCAGCACGGCGGCGATGGCGCCGCGGCGCAGCGGTTGCGGCGGCGGTGGGCCGAACTCGTGGTGGATGTCTTCCACCATCGTCACGATGCGTCGGATGTCGATCATGTCAGTCGGTCCTGCGGATTCGAAGGTGCTGGTGGCCGCCTCGTGGAACCAGCGGACAAGGTGAGCTTGGATGCTTCATGTCAGGCCGCTTCAGCGAGGGTGGGGCGCGTGCTGGAAAAAGGGGATGGTTCGGCCCGCGCGCAACGGCCCTGGCAGATCAGCGCGGCGGACCAGATCAGGCCACGGGATTGCAGCGCACGGGCCCGCTTCAGGCCGGCGCGCAGCGCGGCCTGCACCTGGGCGTGCGGCAGCGGCGGCACGCCCACCGTGACCAGCATGTCGCCCAGGTCGGTGTCGTCCTTCAGGCTGCTGGCGGGCGCGCGCTGGATGGCGGGGTCGTCGATGTTCACCGCGTTGGCGATCATCGTCGCGGCCGCGTCGGCATCCGCTGCCGTGCGGGCCAGCACGGTGACGCTGTCGGCAATGCCCAGCGAGAAGCTGCGCCCGCGCCAGCCGCTGGTGGCGATGCCGCGCACCGGCAGGTGGTGCTGCACCGTGAAGTGAGCGTCCAGCGACAGGCCTTCGCACAGCTGCCGGCCGTCCAGCCGCGCCAGGTCGGCGAACAGGCCGATGCGCAGCGACGCCCCGGGCGCCAGGTGCAGCGCGATGTCGCCGCCGTTGTTGACCCAGGCGCGGCTGATGCCGGGCCGCTGGTAGAAGCCGATCAGCTCCTGCGCCACGGCACCGGCCACCGCGGCCATGGGCGTGATGAACTCGGCATGGTGGGGCCGGCAGGCCAGCCACATGCGCTGCGCGATGCCGCCGCGCAGTGCACAGGGGCCGCGCACCGGGCGGCGCAGCAGCGGCAGCTCGGCCACCAGTTCGTGCAGCACGGTGTCGAAGCGCTGCCAGGCGTCCTCGTGCGCGGTGCGCACCGCGTCCGCATCGCCATCGGCCCCGATCACGAGGTCGATGGGGCCGTGCTGGAAATGCTGGCGGCCGTCGGGGAAGGGGGCTCGGCTGGCGCTCATCGCTTCATCATCCCAGCATCGGCGGCTCGCCCAGCGGCCAGGGGTTGCTGCCGCCTTGCACCGCCCAGCGCCGCGCGGTGGGCGCGCCGTCGTTGTGCCAGGCGCCGCGCTTCAGCACGTCTTCCAGCGGGCGCACGTGGTCCATGTGGCCGCCCAGGGCCTCGTAGTCGGACAGCCGCATGCTGAACTCGATGGGCGCGACGATGGCCGGCGTGGGCACGGTGCCGAAGCTGCGGTCGGGCATGCGCAGCACGTCCGCCATCACGGTGATGCCGCCGCCGGGCCACACGTAGGCCGGCGCGCCGCCGCAGGTGACGTTGACCAGCGCGTTCTTGATCGAGCGCGTCAGCCGCACCGGGTTGTCGGTGACGCCCGCGCGCAGGCTGCCGCCGGCGCCGCCGAGGAACAGCACCGAGCACAGCGACGGTTCGCAGTTCTCGCCGATGCGCTCGACGACGCCGCGTACTTCGGGCGGCATGTCCGCGGGCACGGGTTGCAGGTTCTCGTCCAGCACGAACCAGGCGGCGTGCTCGCCGGTGGTGGAGGTCATGAGCAAACGCAGGCCGGGCCAGGCCACCTCGGGGTCCCAGCCTTCGATGATGGACAGCGGCTCGCTCAAATCGGTGCCGCCCCAGCCGGTGCCGGGGTTGGCCACCTGGAACCAGCGGCCGGGCGTGGATTTCCGGCCGCGCATCCTGATGCCCGAGCGCCGCATGTCCAGGCAGCGGCCGGCCTGGTGTTCCGTCAGCACGCCGGTGATGTGGTCGTCCACCACCACCACCTCGTCCGCGTGGCCGAAGAGCTGCTTGGCGAAGATGCCGATGGTGGCGGAGCCGCAGCCCACGCGCATGCGTTCTTCTTCCACGCCGTTGACGATGGGCGCGCGGCCCGCCTGCACGATGACCTGCGAGCCGCCGTCGATGGTGAGGTCCACCGCCTGCTTGTTGCCCAGCGCCTCCATCACCTCCACCGTCACTCGGCCTTCCTTCTTGCTGCCGCCGGTCAGGTGGTGCACGCCGCCGAGTGACAGCATCTGCGAGCCGTATTCCATCGTGGTGACGTGGCCCACCACCTCGCCCTTGCAGCGCACGTTGGCCTGCTCGGGGCCGAGGAAGCGGTCGGTGTCGATCTTCAGCTTGAAGCTGCAGTAGCTGAAGATGCCTTCGGTGACGACGGTGACCACGTCCACGTCCTGCACCTTGGAGGCGACGATGAAGGGCGCGGGCTTGTAGTCGGGGTAGGTGGTGGAACTGCCGACGCCGGTGACGAAGACCTCGTTGGCGTGCAACAGGTCGCCGTTCCAGTCGGTGGTGGTGGCGGGGGCTTCCGAAGCGGGTGGCTGCACGCGGCCTTCGAAGGCGACCAGCGGCGTGTCGCCCCGGTCCAGCGTGCGGCGCAGCAGCAGCACGGGGTCGACGCGGATCAGCGTGCCCTCGTGGTTGGCGTAGCGGTCGCAGGCGCCGGTCTTTCCCGCGCTGATCTGGCACAGCACCGGGCAGGCGTTGCATTCGATCTTGTCGCCGGCCATGCGCTCGTTGCGCGGGCGCGAACGCTCCAGCACCTGCGGCAGCGCGGGGGCGTCCAACCCTGGCAGACCATCGGTCTTCGTGTGCTCCGTCATGCGACCATCCACGCTTGTCCGGCTCGATCCATTCAATGTAGCATTCACTACATGAACTGAGAAGTCATCGCTTGTACGGAGAGCCGGTGATGCATTCGGCCACGCCCGCACGCGCGCGCCGGAATACTTGCAGGCCCTGAAGCCGCTGACCGCGCAGGAGACCCATGACAGCCGCAGCCAAGATCACCACGGAAGAACGCAAGCCCGGCGTGCGCGAACTGGCCGCGCAGGCCACGCGCGACAGCATCCTGAAGGCCGCCATCAAGGTGTTCTCGAAGAACGGCTTCGACGGCGGGCGGGTGGAGCAGATCAGCAAGGCCGCGAAGTCGTACGACCGGATGATCTACTACTACTTCGGCAGCAAGGAAGGCCTGTACATCGCGGCGCTGGAAGAGATCTACCGCCGCTTCAACGAGGCCGAATCCGAATTGCAGCTGGATGAATCGAAGCCGCGCGAGGCGCTGCGCAAGGTCATCCGCTTCATGTGGACCTATTACCTGAAGCACCCGGAGTTCATCACGCTGCTGAACACCGAGAACCTGCACCGCGGCAAGCACATCGGCAAGTCGGACAAGGCGAAGGACTATTCGTCGCCGGCGGTGGGCGTGCTGCAGCGGGTGCTGCAGACCGGCGTGGCGCAGGGCCTGTTCCGCGCCGACCTGCTGGCCCGCGACCTGTACCTGACCATCGCGGGGCTGTGCTACTTCTACCTGTCCAACCGCTTCACGCTGTCGGCCTTCCTGGGTGAAGACCTGGAGGCGCCGGCGGCGCTGCAGCAATGGCAGGCCCACGTGATCGACACCGTGGAACGCACGGTGGCGGCCACGCCTCAATAACGTCGAAAGGAAACGGCCATGGCTGACGCCGCTGCCGCCGGCAAGTCCGGCAAGGTGGTCATCCGCAACGTCGGGCTGATGCTGTCCGGCGACATCGACCAGCCCATCCTGGATGCCGACACCATCGTGGTGAACGACGGCGTCATCGTCGCGGTGGGCCGCGAAAAGGACCTGGACACCGCGCAGCCGAAAACGGTGATCGACGCCCGCGGCACCTGCTGCTGCCCCGGCCTGATCGACAGCCACGTGCACCCGGTCTTCGGCGACTGGACGCCGCGCCAGAACCAGCTGGGCTGGATCGATTCGACGATGAATGGCGGCGTGACCTCAATGGTGTCGGCCGGCGAGGTGCACTTGCCCGGCCGGCCCAAGGACATCGTGGGCCTGAAGGCGCTGGCCATCACCGCGCAGCGCGCCTTCGACAACTTCCGGCCGGGCGGCGTCAAGGTCATCGCCGGCGCGCCGGTGATCGAGAAGGGCATGGTCGAGCAGGACTTCGCCGACCTGGCGGCGGCGGGCGTCACCTTGCTGGGCGAGGTGGGCCTGGGCAGCGTGAAGGCCGGCTACGAGGCGCAGCAGATGGTGGCCTGGGCGCGAAAGCACGGCATTCAAAGCACCATCCACACCGGCGGGCCGTCGATTCCCGGCTCGGGCCTGATCGACAAGGACGTGGTGCTGGAGGCCGATGCCGACGTCATCGGCCACATCAACGGCGGCCACACGTCATTGCCCGAACGCGACGTGTGCACGCTGTGCGAGAAGAGCAGCCGCGCCATCGAGATCGTGCACAACGGCAACGAGAAGGTGGCCATTGCCGCGGCGCAGGCGGCGATGCAGCTGAAGTGCCCGCACCGCGTGATCCTGGGCACCGACGGGCCGGCGGGCTCCGGCGTGCAGCCGCTGGGCATCCTGCGGCTTATCTCGCTGCTGAGCAGTTTGGGCAATATCCCGGCCGAGCTGGTGTTCTGCTTCGCCACCGGCAACACGGCGCGCATCCGCCAATTGAATGGCGGCTTGATCGAGCCGGGGCGGGATGCGGACTTCGTGTTCCTGGACCGCGCCCAGCACACCGCGGGGCGCACGCTGCTGGAAAGCGTCCAGCTGGGCGACATCCCGGGCGTGGGCATGGTGGTCATCGACGGGCTGGTGCGCTGCGGCCGCAGCCGCAACACGCCGCCGGCGATGGAGGTGCCGGT
>CBIHPZ010000299.1:0-5499 GCA_966211865.1 uncultured Aquabacterium sp. | reverse complement strand
TGCCCGCGGCCGACGTGCGCCGCGCCGCCATGTTCACCGGCAGCCCGGGCCTGGTCGCGCGGGTGGCGCTGACCGACGGCGCGGCGGGACTGGCGCGCTTCGGCATTGCGCTGCAGCGGCCCGTGCAGCCGATGCTGGCCACGCCGGCCGAGGACATCGCCGAGGCGATGGCCCAGTTGGGCACGGCAGCCATCGAATGGAAGGTGGACGGTGCGCGGGTGCAGGTGCACAAATCCGGCGGCACGGTGGCGGTCTACACGCGCAATCTGAACGACGTGACCGCCTCGGTGCCCGAGATCGTGGAGGCCGTGCAGGCGCTGCCCGCGGCCGAACTGATCCTCGATGGCGAGGCGGTGGCGTTGTTGCCTGGTGGTGCGCCGCAGCCTTTCCAGGTGACGATGCGCCGCTTCGGCCGCAAGCTGGACGTGGAGCGCCTGCGCGCCGAGTTGCCGCTGGCGGTCTACTTCTTCGATTGCCTGTACCGCGACGGCATGGCGCTGGCGGACCGCCCCGCACGCGAGCGCTTCGACGCGCTGTCGGAGGCGCTGCCCACGCCGCTGGTCATCCCGCGCCTGATCACCGCCGACACCGCGGCCGCCGAGGCCTTCTATGCCGACGCGCTGGCCCGCGGCCACGAGGGCGTGATGGCGAAGTCATTGGACGCGCCGTATGAAGCCGGCAGCCGCGGCGCCAGCTGGCTGAAGGTCAAGCGCACCCACACGCTGGACCTGGTGGTGCTGGCCGCCGAATGGGGCCACGGGCGGCGGCGCGGCTGGCTGTCCAACCTGCACCTGGGCGCGCGGGGGCCGGACGGCACCTGGGTGATGCTGGGCAAGACCTTCAAGGGCATGACCGACGCGCTGCTGGAATGGCAGACGGCCGAGCTGCTGGCGCGCGAGACACAGCGTGATGCCTACACCGTGCACGTGCGGCCGGAGCTCGTGGTGGAGATCGCCTTCAACGACCTGCAGGCGAGCCCGCAGTACGCAGGCGGCCTGGCGCTGCGCTTTGCACGGGTGAAGGGCTACCGGCCCGACAAGCGGGCGGACGAAGCGGACACCATCGAGACGGTGCGCGCCTTGTACGAGCAGCAGCTGGCGCGCGGCGGCGACGCGTAGCCGGCGCCGCTGTGCGAGCCGTGGCCGCGTCTTTTGTCGGCTAACGCATACGGCGTTTCGCGCTCAATACCTCAGCTTCGGGTACCAATCGGTGCCGCGTCCTTCAGGCGTCAGGTCCAGGATGGACCAGAGTGACGCGATGTCCGGCGCGTCGCGCGGGTCCTGTCCCGGATCGCCCATGGCCTTCGTCATCTCGCTGGCCCAGAAGAGGCGCACCTCGTCGCCTTGGCGCTGGAAGACCGTGAGCGCCGGCACTTCGCTGCCGTCGGGCTGCAGCAGCTGCAGGTCCTTGGCGTAGTCGTCGCCGATGGTCTGCACGAAGTCGAGGTCCCGCCAGCCCCGTTCGACGGCGAAGGCGAACTGCCGCTCGACGCTGGACCGGCCGAGGATCTTCAGCGCCACGCGCTGCTTGATGTCGGCCGCGTTGCCGTTCACGGCGCCCAGCCAGTTGGTGCACATGGGGCAGGGCCGCTCGCGCTGCGGGCCGTACATCCAGAAGTAGGTGACCAGGGTGGTCTGGTCGCCGAAGAGGTCCTTCAGGCCGACCTCGGCGCCCTGCTCGTTGCGGAAGCGGTAGTTCTTGCGGATGACCGGGCCGGGCGGCAGCGCACGGCGCTGCTCGGTCAGGCGGGTCAGGTGGCGGCGGAACTCGATCTCCTCGGCCAGCAGCGCGCGGCGGGCTTCTTCGTACTCGCGCGAGGCGCCGGGAAAGGGGGTGCGTGCCTGCTCGGCCAGCAGGGTGGCCGGCTTCAGTGGATCGGACATGGCGGCTCCAGCTTTCGGAGATGGCCCTGCTGGCAATCGGCGCGCCCGGCCTGCGAGAAGATCGCCGCGCACCGCCAAGGAGGCCCGCCGTGCCGCACCCCACCGACCTTGCCGACCTGTTCCCCGGCTTCGCCGCCGAGACGATTCCCACCCGCCATGGCGCCGTCTTCGCCCGCATCGGCGGCAGCGGCCCGCCGCTGCTCCTGCTGCACGGCTACCCGCAGACCCACGTGATGTGGCACCGCGTGGCGCCGCGGCTGGCCGAACGCTTCACCTTGGTGGCCGCTGATCTTCCGGGTTATGGATCGTCGGACGTCCCGGCCACGGACGCCGAACACACGCCCTACACCAAGCGCGCCATGGCGCAGGTGATGGTGGAGGCGATGCAGCGCCTGGGCCACGAACGCTTCGCGGTGGCGGGGCATGACCGCGGCGCGCGCGTCACCTACCGCATGGCGCTGGACCATGGCGACCGGCTGACGCGCGCCGCGGTGCTGGACATCCTGCCCACCTACGACTACTGGAACCGCATGGACCGCGCGTTCGCGCTGCGCATCTACCACTGGGCCTTCCTGGCGCAACCGCATCCGCTGCCGGAGAACATGATCGCGTCCGACCCCGACGCCTACTACACGCACACGCTGGGCAGCTGGACGAAGGCCGGCGTCGAAGCCTCGTTCGACCCGCGCGCGCTGGCCCACTACCTGGCCGCGCTGCGCGACCCGAAGCGCATCCACGCCGCCTGCGAGGACTACCGCGCCGGCGCCTACGCCGATTTCGAGCACGACCGCGCCGACTTCGAGGCCGGGCGCCGCATTGGCGTGCCGCTGCTGGCGCTGTGGGGCGGGCGCGGCATTGCGGCCGGTGCCAGCACGCCGCTGGACACCTGGCGGCTGCGGGCCGAAGACGTCACCGGCCAGGCCATCGACGGCGGGCATTTCCTGCCCGAGGAGAACCCGCAGGCGACGGGCGAGGCGATGCTGGCGTTCTTCGGCAAGGGCTGAACCACGGGTCGGCTGCCGCGGCCGAAGGTGCTGGCGCGCGTGCATCGCCTGACGCCGGCCCGCTGTGGCGAGCGGGCGGGCAGAGGCAGGCCAGCGCGAACGAGCTGCGCTGGCCGCGCCTTTCAGGCGTTGGGCCCCGGCCCGCCCGGCTCGCCGTCCCAGTAGTCCACGCCAGCGTCCTGCCGCGTGATGTGCCGCACGCCATCGCCGAAGGCCGCCACCTTGCCCGAATCCGGGTACTCGCAGATCTCCACCGGCTTCATCGTGCTGATCGACAGATAGGCCAGTTCCTCGTCGGAGTCGTTGATGATCTGGTGCGCCGTCTCCGGCCCGCCGGTGGGGCAGCAGATGACGTCACCGGCGCGGATGGGCCGCGTCTCGTTGCCGTAGCGCAGCAGGCCGCGGCCGCGCACGATGAAGAACATCTCCTCTTCGGCGCGGTGGCTGTGGAAGGGGCAGGACCGCTTGCCGGGCGGCACGATGTCGTAGCCATAGCCCAGGTCCACCGCGCCCAGCAGCGGGCCGATGCGCACGGACTGGCTGTCGTAGTGCTCGCCCTTCACGCTGCGTTCCAGCTTCAGGTCGGCGAGGTTGACCACGCGCGAATCGATCACTCCCATGAAGGCTCCTTGGCCGGCGGCGCCGCCGGTGCGCACTGATTGTGAAGTGGTGGCGGGCGCCGGTCGGAAGACGCTTTGATTGCTGCGCCGCATCACGCGCAGCGCTGCCAAATCCGGTAGGCTGTGGTCCGTTCGGCCGCGCCACCCGTGGCTGGACGGACCGGCGCGCAAGCCCTCATCCGGGTTCGAAGCTGCCGGCGTCATGAACGAACCTGCCCGACACGATCGGGCGCGGAGCGAAGCATGGAACCTGCTGCCAACCCCCCGGCGGCCCAGGCGCCCGACGGCGCCTTGCGGCTGCACGTGCCCGAACCCAGCGGGCGCCCCGGCTGCCCCACCGACTTCTCCTTCCTGCACGTGTCGCCCGCCGGCAGCGTGCGCCGCCCGGAAGTCGACACCCCGCACTTCGAGACCCAGGACCTGGCCTACGCGCTGATCCGCGTGCTGGACGAGGACGGCCGCGCCGTCGGCCCCTGGGTGCCGCAACTGGACCCCGTGCAACTGCGCAAAGGCCTGCGCGCGATGATGAAGACGCGCATCTTCGACGCCCGCATGCTGATCGCGCAGCGGCAGAAGAAGCTGTCGTTCTACATGCAGTGCCTGGGCGAGGAAGCCATTGCAGTGGCGCATGCGCTGGCCTTGAAGCCCGGCGACATGTGCTTTCCCACCTACCGCCAGCAAGGGCTCTTGCTGAGTCGCGACGACATCTCGATGGTCGAGCTGATGTGCCAGCTGATGAGCAACGAGCGCGACCCGATCAAGGGCCGGCAATTGCCGGTGATGTATTCGTACAAGCGCGCCGGCTTCTTCACCATTTCCGGCAATCTCGCCACGCAATTCATCCAATCGGTGGGATGGGCCATGGCCTCGGCGATCCAGGGCGACACCAAGATCGCCTCCGGCTGGATCGGCGACGGCTCCACCGCGGAGAGCGACTTCCACACCGCGCTGACCTTCGCCCACGTCTACCGCGCGCCGGTGATCCTGAACGTGGTCAACAACCAGTGGGCGATTTCCACCTTCCAGGCCATTGCCGGCGGTGAAGCCACCACCTTCGCGGCGCGCGGCGTGGGTTGCGGCATCGCCAGCCTGCGGGTCGACGGCAACGACTTCCTCGCGGTGTACGCGGCCTCATGCTGGGCCGCGCAGCGCGCGCGGCGCAACCTGGGTCCGACCCTGATCGAGTGGGTCACCTACCGCGCCGGTCCGCATTCGACCTCCGACGATCCTTCGAAATACCGCCCCGCCGACGACTGGCAGCGCTTCCCGCTGGGCGACCCCATCGCGCGGCTGAAGCAGCACCTGATCGGCCTGGGCGAATGGTCGGACGCGCAGCACGCGCAGGCCCAGGCCGAGCTGGAAGCCGAGGTGGCCGCGGCGCAGAAGGAAGCCGAGTCCTACGGCACCTTGCTGGACGGCCACATCCCCAGCGCCGCCTCGATGTTCGAGGACGTGTACCGCGACATGCCCTGGCACCTGCGCGAGCAGCGCCAGCAACTGGGCGTTTGACAGTGGAGACCACCATGCTCACCAAGACCTCCGAGCAGCGGCTGGCCGCCGCATCGCTAACGAGCGAAGACAACGGCCAGGCACCGGCCGAGACCCAGCCGATGACCATGATCCAGGCCCTGCGCTCGGCGCTGGACGTGACCATGGGCCGCGACGACAAGGTCGTGGTCTTCGGCGAGGACGTGGGCTACTTCGGCGGCGTGTTCCGCGTCACCGAGGGCCTGCAGCAGAAGTACGGCCCGTCGCGCTGCTTCGACGCACCGATCAACGAAGGCGGCCTGGTCGGCGTGGCCATCGGCATGGGGGCTTATGGCCTGCGGCCGGTGGTCGAGATCCAGTTCGCCGACTACTTCTACCCCGCGGCCGACCAGATCATTTCCGAGGCGGCGCGGCTGCGCTTCCGCTCGGCCGGCGACTTCACCGCGCCCATCACCATCCGCATGCCCTGCGGCGGCGGCATCTACGGCGGGCAGACGCACAGCC
>CBIHPZ010000298.1:0-5501 GCA_966211865.1 uncultured Aquabacterium sp. | reverse complement strand
GCCAACGCCAACGCCAACGCCAACGCCAACGCCAACGCCAACGCCAACGCCAACGTCAGCGCCAACGCGGAGACACCCAGCCGCGTGCTGCGCGTCGCCGGCCGGCTGGAGGCGGGGGGCCTGCGCCGCGTCGCGCTGGCCGTGCCCGACAACGCCGCCGTCGGCTCCACCTGGTCGGTCTCGCTGGCGGGTGAGGGCGGTGCCTCCCGCCTGCGCGTGCCGCTGCGCGCCGTTCTAATTTCCGAAGTAGCCGGCAGCGGCCACGTGCTGCGCCTGGCCCGCGACGGCCGCAGCGTCGAGCAGGTGGCCGTGACGCTCGGCGCGCTGCAGGGTGAGGCCATCGAGGTCACCTCGGGCCTGGCCGCCGGCGACCGCGTCATCGTGGCCGGTGCCGCCGGCATCCGGCCCGGCAGTCTCGTCAGGCCTGTCGCCTACCCGGCGGAGGCGGCCCGATGAACGCCTTGGCACAGCCCGCGCTGGCGCGCCCACGCTTCACCTTCCTGGCCGTGCTCGGCCTGGTGCTGGCCGGGTTGTGGCTGGCGCTGGACTTCCCGTCCACCGAAGAGCCGCCCGTCACCATCCGCACGGCCACCGTGCTCAGCTTCGTTCCCGGCACCGACGTCGCCCGCGTCGAGCAGCTGGTCGCCCGTCCCACGGAAGAGGCGGTGCTCGGCCTGCCGGAGGTCAAGCACGTGAAGACCTCGGTGCGCCCCGGTTTCGCGTTCACCTACGTCGAGCTGGCGTCCACCGTGGCGCCGCACGAGCTGCCCGGCGTGTGGCAGCGGCTGCGCACTCGGCTGGCGGACCTGCACGCCGCGTTGCCCGAGGGCACGGTCGGCCCGCTGGTGGACGACGAGTTCGGCCGCGTCGCCGTGCTGACCCTGGGCCTCACCGGCCCCGGCTACACCGCCGGCGAGATCCGCGACCAGGCGCGCCGCCTGCGCGACCAGCTGCTGAAGCTGCCGGGTGTCGAGCGCGTCTCATTGCACGGCGTGCGCGACGAGCAGGTGCAGATCGTGCTGGACATGCCGGCGCTCACCGCGAAGGGCCTGGCCCCGATGGCGGTGGCGCAGGCGGTGGCCCGCCGCAACATCGTGGCGCCCGCCGGCTTCGCCGAACTCGGTGGCGCGCAGCTATGGCTGAAAGTAAGCGGCGACGCCGCACGCACCGAAGCCCTCCGCGACACGCCGGTGCCGCTGCCCGGCGGCGGCAGCGTGCCGCTGGGCCAGCTGGCGCGCATCGAGCGCGTGCCGCAGGACCCGCCGCTGGCCGGCGCCTTCGTCGACGGCCAGCCCGCGGCGGTGGTGGCGGTGGCCATGGACCCGGGCCTGAACGTCGTCAGCTTCGCCGGCCGCCTGCGCAGCGAAGTGCAGCGGCTGGAACGCGCGCTGCCCGCCGGCATGGCACTGCGGCCCATCACCGACCAGGCGCAGATCGTCACCCAGCAGCTGCGCCAGGTGGGCCAGGTGTTCGTGGAGACCACCGTCATCGTGATGGGCGTGGTGGTGCTGTTCCTCGGCCTGCGCACCGGGCTGATCGTCGGCGCCATCGTGCCGGCCACCGTGCTGGGCACGCTGGCCGTGATGAAGCTGCTGGGCATCGACCTGCACATCATCTCCATCGGCGCCATCATCATCGCGCTGGGCCTGTTCGTGGACAACGCCATCGTCGTGGCCGAAGACGTGGAGCGCCGGCTGGCCTTGGGCGAGCCGCGCGACCAGGCGGCCGCGGAGGCCGGGCGCACGATGTTCGTGCCGCTGCTGGTGTCGTCGCTGGCGATCATCCTCACCTTCATGCCGCTGGTGCTGTCGCGCACCGAGACCGGCGAATACCTGCGCAGCCTGGGGCTGGTGATGGCGATTGCGCTGCTGCTGTCGCTGCTGCTCGCGGTGACCTTCACGCCGCTGATGTGCCGCCACTTCGCGCGCCATCACGCCCAGCCCAGCCGGGCCGCCCGGGCAGTGGACGCGCTGATTGGCTGGTATCGCGGCCGGCTGCGCTGGGTGCTGGGCCACAAGGCCGCCTACATCGGCACCATGGCCGCACTGCTGGCCGGCGCCGGCTGGCTGCTGACGACCGTGCCGTCGGAGCTGATGCCCGCGTCCGAGCGGCCGCAGCTGCAGATGGCCATCGAGCTGGCCCTCGACACCGGCACGACGCAGACGCTGAAGACCGCCGCGGCCATCAGCCGCACGCTGGCCGACCCACGCGCCTTTCCGGAGATAGCAAGCCACGCGGTCTACGTCGGCGACGGCGGCCCACGCTTCATCCTGGCCCTGAACCCGCCCACGCCGGCCGCGCACCGCGCCTATGCGGTGCTGACGCTGGCGCCCGGCGCCACGCACGCCGCGGCCATCGAGCGCCTGCGCAGCGCCCTGGCGGAGCGCTTTCCTGACGTGCGCTTCGAGCCCAAGCGCTTCTCGATGGGCTCGTCCGACGCCGGCACCGCGGTGTTCCGCCTGAGCTCGCCCGATGGCGAGAGCCACCGCGCCGCGGCCGACAAGCTGCTGGCCGCGCTGCAGCCCGAGCCGGGCATGGGCGAGGTGTCCAGCGACGCGGAGCGCCGCATTCCACGCCTGGACGTGCAGGTCGACCAGGTGAAGGCGCACGCCGCCGGCGTGAGCAGTGCCGACATCGCGCGCAGCCTGGACCTGATGCTCGCGGGCAGCGCCGTCACGCAGTTCCGCGAAGGCGACACGGTGCTGCCCGTGGTGCTGCGCGGCGATGGCCTGCTGCGCCACAGCGTGGCGCAGATGGCCGCGCTGCCGGTGATGAAGGCGGACGGTGGCGGCGTGACGGCCGAGGGCAGTGGCAGCGGCAGCGGCAGCGGCAGCGTGAAGGCCGCCGACGGCGGCAGCGTGCCGCTCGGCCAGGTGGCGGCGCTGCAGCTGGCGTCGCAGCCTTCGGTGATCCAGCGCCATGACCAGGAGCGCGCGGTCACCGTGCAGGCCCGGCACCCGCAGCTCACCGCGCAGCAGATCGCCGACCAGGTTGAGCCGCTGCTGGCCGAACTGCGCGCCGGCGGCGTGCGGGTGGCGCTGGGCGGCGAGATCGAGGAGAACGCCAGCGCCAACGAAGCCATCCTGCAGCTGCTGCCGGCCTGCGTGATCGCGATGTTCCTGCTCTTCGTGTGGCAGTTCGAAAGCGTGCGCAAGAGCCTCATCGTGCTGGCCAGCATCCCCTTCGTCGCCATCGGTGCCGCCATGGCGCTCAAAGTCAGCGGCACCACGCTCACCTTCGTGGGCACGCTGGGGCTGCTGGCGCTGGCCGGCATCATCGTCAACAACGCGGTGCTGCTGCTCGACGCCATCGAAGAAGGCCGCCGCGCCGGCCTGCCGGCCGCGCTGGCGATCGAAGAGGCCGGTGCCCAGCGCCTGCGGCCGATCGTGATGACCAAGGCGGTGTGCATCCTGGGCCTGCTGCCGCTGTGCCTCTTCGGCGGCGCGGTGTGGACCAGCCTGGCCGTGGTCATGATGGGCGGGCTGGCGCTGGGCACGCTGATCACGCTGGGGCTGATCCCGGCGCTGTATGCCGCGCTCTACCGCGTGGCCGCCGCGGCGGCCCCGGCCTGATGGACACGAACACGCGTCGATGAAGCGTTATCTCGGGCCGGATTGCGGCCGCTCGCGAGAGCGTGGCGGGTCGGACGAAGGCGCCTTCCTCATCTGCCCGGAGCCGCGCCGTTCACGCGGGCGCGACCGGTGCGAGAAGAACGCCGATCTTTCCCGGCCAGGGCCAGCCCAGTGCTGCGTGGGTGATTGGTCGCACCAGGACGCCTCTCGTTTCCGCACACGACCTGGCCATTCACGGGCGCCTGGATGGCCTGCCAAGGACACCTTTCGATGAACCGCTTTTTCTCTGCCAGCGCTGCGCTGGCCGTCGCCCTGCTGGCCGGCTGCGCGTCGGTCGTCACCCCCGCCAGCCATGTGCCGGCCACGGTGTCCCCCGGGGCCGCTGCCGCCGATGCCGGCATCGCGCTGGGCACCCCGGCGCGCGAATGGTGGCGTGCGCTGGGCGACCCCGTGCTCGACGCGCTGGTGGCCGAGTCCGGCGCGCGCAACCACGACCTTCGGGCCGCAATGGCCGCGGTGGGCAGCGCGCGTGCGCTGGCGGATGCCACCGCGCGCGACGCGCTGCCCCAGGGCCGCCTCGACGCCCAGGCGCAGGCACTGCGCCCGTCCGCCGCCGAGGCCGACCCCTACCGCCAGGGCCTGCCCCGCCCGCCGGCGTCGCGGCTGGTCACCGTGGCGCCAGGCCTGGCGTGGGAGATCGACCTGTTCGGCCGCGTGGGCACCGCCGCCGCGGTGGCCGACCGCCGTGCCGATGCGGCCGCCGCCGACCTGCAGGGCGCCACCGCGCTGCTGCAGGCCGAGGTGGTGCGCCACTATACCGGGCTGCGCCTGCGCCAGCAGACGCTGCAGGCGCTGGCCGCGGAAGCAGCGGCGCACGCGGCCCGCGTGCAGCAGTTGCGTGCGCGCGCCGAGGCGGGCCTGGCCGACCGGCGGGAGGCGCTGGCCGCCGAGGCCGAGCAGGCGCGCGTGCAGACCGAGCGCGCGCAGGCGGAGGCCGCACGGCAGACGCACCTGGCCGCACTCGCGGTGCTGGCCGGCCGCTCGCCGGCCGACCGCGGCCCCTGGTCCACCGCGCTGCAGGCGCCTGCCGCGCTGCCCGCACCGCCGGCCGACGATGCGATCGTGCAGCCGTCCGACCTGCTGGCGCGCCGCCCGGACGTGGCCCGCGCGGACGCGCAACTGCGTGCCGCCATCGGCGAGACGGTGCTGGCCGAGCGCGCCCACCTGCCCCGCATCAGCCTCAACCTGGCACTGGCGCTGAATGCGCCGCTGAGCCAGCTGGGCAGCGCCGGCGCACTGCGGTATGCGGCCGGCCCGGCGCTCACCTGGGACTGGCTCGATGCCGGTCGGCTGAAGGCGCGCGCCGCGGCCGCCCGTGCGGGGCAGGAGGCGGCCCTGCACAGCTTCGAGCAGACCGTGCTGCGGGCGCTGCAAGACAGCGAGGTGGCCTTGCGGCAATGGGCCGCGGCACGGGCCGCGCTGGCCGAGGCGCGCCGTGCAGAGGCACTCGCCGCCCAGGCCGCCGCCCATGCGCAGTCCCGCGTCGCGGCCGGCTTGGAGCCGCCCGAGGGCGCGCTGGCGGCAGTGGCCGCGCAGCAGCGTGCGCGCTGTGCGGCGCTGTCGGCGCAGGCTGATGCGCTGACCGCTTTCGGTCAGGTGCAGCTGGCGCTCGGGGCGTGGCAGCCGCAGCGGGCGGCGACGGATGACTCTTCCAGGTGAAGTCGGCAAGCACAACGGCAGTGCGCTAAGCCGAGCGGCGCCCGGTCCACGGCATGAATCCGTGTCTGCCATCGACCTGTCGTTCGAGTTCAGCGTGATCGTTGCGGCTCCTTGCCCGCGCCGCGCCGCGCACCCTCAACCAATGGTTGAAGCGGGTTCCAACCGGGATCGGTCTTCCCGCAGGCCACCGGCGCGGTGAACATCGCCCGC
>CBIHPZ010000297.1:0-5505 GCA_966211865.1 uncultured Aquabacterium sp. | reverse complement strand
CGCGTGGAAATCGCCAAGCTGCACCGCGACATGAAGTCGGCCAGCATGATCTACGTCACCCATGACCAGGTCGAGGCGATGACGCTGGCCGACAAGATCGTGCTGCTGCGGCCGGACAGCGAGCGCAGCGGCATTCCCAGCATCGCGCAGGTGGGCTCGCCGATGGCGCTGTACCACCGGCCGGCCAACAAGTTCGTGGCCGGCTTCATCGGTTCGCCGGCGATGAACTTCCTGTCGGCCACCGTCTCGCAGATCGGGGACCGCAGCGTCACATCGCTGGTGCATGGCGTGCCGCTGGCGGCGCGCGTGGATGCATCGGCCATGTCCGGTCCGGCGCTGCAGGCGGGCGCGCCCGTCACGCTGGGCATCCGCCCCGAGCACGTGGAACTGGGCCACGGCACGCGCACCGCCACCGTGGCCTATCTCGAGCACCTGGGCGAGCACAGCTACGCCTACCTGCACACCGGCAACGACGCCGATGCCTTCATCGCCAAGACCGGCGACACCGGCCTGCGCATCGGCGACACCGTGCCCTTCAATTTCCCGCCCGAGCAGATGCACCTGTTCCTGGCCGATGGGCGCGCGGTGCCGCGCGTGGGCAGTGCCGTGCTGAAAGTGGCCGCATGAGACACAGCGCCGCGCACGTCGCCTCCGCCACCGCACCCACCTTCGCGCAACGCTTCGGCCGCCTGTTTGCCGACGTGCAGCTCACCGGCCTGCTGGGCGACGGCAAGGTCTTCGTCGACGCGGTGCCGCTGCAATCGCCCGAATACATCCGCACGCTCTACGAGGCACAGCAGATCGCCCCCGGGCCCGAGTTGATGCAGTTCGTGCAGCAGCATTTCGCGCTGCCGCAGGCCGCCGGCGGCGACGACCCGGCCGTGCCCAGCCACGACGTGCGCCTGCACATGGAAGCGCTGTGGCCGCAATTGACCCGGCAGCCGGCACCCCATGCCGTGCCGCACGAGGCCGACACCCTGCTGCCCCTGCCCCACCCCTACGTGGTGCCGGGCGGCCGCTTCACCGAGATCTACTACTGGGACTCCTACTTCACCATGCTGGGCCTGCTGGACAGCGGCCGGCATGCGCTGGTGGAAGGCATGGTGCGCAACTTCGCGCACCTGATCGACCGGCATGGCCACGTGCCCAACGGCAATCGGAGTTATTACCTGAGCCGCTCGCAGCCGCCCTTCTTCTTCAAGATGGTGGAAAGCCTGAACCCGGCCCGGCCGGACTACCAGCGCTTCCTGCCGCAGCTGAAGGCCGAGCATGCGTACTGGATGGCGGGCGAAGAGACCATAGCGCCTGGCGAGGCGTGCGCGCATGTCGTGCGCCTGGCCGGTGGCGAGGTGCTCAACCGCTTCTGGGACGACCGCGACGACCCGCGCGACGAGTCGTACCGCGAAGACCTGCACACCGCGGCCGAGAGCCAGCGCCCGCCGCAAGAGGTGTACCGCGACCTGCGCGCGGCCGCCGAAAGCGGCTGGGACTTCAGCAGCCGCTGGCTGGCCGACCCCGGCCGGCTGTCCAGCATCGAGACCACGGCCATCGTGCCCGTCGACCTGAACAGCCTGATGGTGGGCCTGGAAGAGGCGATTGCGATGGGCTGCACGCAGGCCGGCGACAGCGCCGGCGCGCAGGCCTATGCCGAGCGCGCGCGCCGGCGCCGCGCCGCCATTGCGGCGTATTTGTGGGACGAGGACCGCTGCTGCTTCGTGGACTACCACTGGCGCCTGGCGCAACGTCGCGACAACATCACCGCCGCGATGGCCGTGCCGCTTTTCATGGGCGTGGCCACGCGGGAGCAGGCCGGTGGCGTGGCCAATGTGCTGGCCACCCGCCTGCTGGAACGCCATGGGCTGGTGACCAGCACCGTGCGGTCCGGCCAGCAATGGGACATGCCCAATGGCTGGGCGCCCCTGCAATGGATGGCCATCGAGGGCCTGCGCCGCTACGGCTTCGATGCCCTGGCGCGCGACATCGCGCAGCGCTGGATCGCCTGCGTCATTCGCGTGCACGGCGAAACCGGCCGCCTGCTCGAGAAATACGACGTGGTGGAAGACAAGCCGGGCGGCGGCGGCGAATACCCGAACCAGTTCGGATTCGGGTGGACCAATGGCGTGCTGCTGAAGCTGCTGGGGCTTTATGCCCCGGCCGCCACGGTCGCGGCCTGAACGACATCGACGCTGGCCCCGTCTTCGGGCTCGGACACCCGGAACACCGCCACCAGGCCCTGCAGGCTGGCGGCCTGGTCGCGCAGCATGGCCGCGGCCGCGGCCGATTCCTCCACCAACGCGGAGTTCTGCTGCGTGAGCCCGCCCAGCGCGCTGATGGCTTCGTTGATCTGCTGCACGCTGTCCTGTTGCGTGCGCGAGCTGCCATTCAATTCCGCCATCAGCCCGGTCACCTGCTGGATGGCGCCGCGGATGCTTTCCATGCTGGCGTGCGCCGAGCCCACCTTGGCCACGCCCGCCTTCACCGCGCCCACCGACGACTGGATCAATTGCTTGATTTCCTTGGCCGCCACGGCCGAGCGCTGGGCCAGCGTGCGCACCTCGCCCGCCACCACCGCGAAGCCGCGGCCCTGCTCGCCGGCACGCGCCGCTTCCACCGCGGCATTCAAGGCCAGCACATTGGTCTGGAAGGCAATGCCGTCGATCACGCCAATGATTTCCGAGATGCGGCGCGAGGAATCGGAAATCTCGCCCATGCTCTGGATCACGCCGTCCACCACCTGCCGGCCCTCGTCGGAGGCCACGATGGCCTGCTGCGCCAGCCGGTCCGCCCGGTCCGCGGTGGTGACGGCGCTGGCCACGCTGTGGGTCACGGCTTCCATTCGGGAAGCGGTCATCTGCAGGCGTGCCGCGGCCAATTGCGTGCGGTCGCTCAGGTCCATGTTGCCGGAGGCGATTTCGGTCGACGCGATGTTGACCGACTCCACCCCCTTGCGCACCTCCAGCACCAGGTGGCTCAGGCGCTGCACCATCACGCCCAGGGCGTTGTTCAGCTTGCCCACTTCGTCGTGACGCTCGTCGCCGGCCTGCATCGTCAGGTCGCCCGCCGCCACCCGCTGCGCCAAGGCCACCGCGCGCGCCAGCGGCTGGGTGATGGACCGCGAGACGAGGTAGGCCAGCAAGGCCGCCACCACGATGGCGAACACCACGGTGAATGCCAGCCATCGGCGGCTCAGCGCGTGCGTGGCCTCGCCCAGGCTGGCCGCCTGGCTGGCCTGCTGGTCGTTGTAGCCGGCCAGTTGCTGCAAGGCCTGCGCCGCGCCCTGGAACACCGTCTCGCCCTCGCCGCCCAGCCGCTCCCTGGCCTCGATGGCCATGCCGCCGTTGATGTCGTCCTCGACGGTGCGGCTGAGCTTGGAATACGCGGCCCAGCGCAGCATGGCCTGGTCCAGCAGCGTGCGTTCTTCCGCTGCCAGCGGGCCGCCGGCATAACGCGCGCGGTGCGCCTCGAATTCCTTCAGCGTGGCCGCCATGGCCTTGGCCACCTCCGGCCGTTCGCGTGCCTGCACGGCCACCAGCCGGTATTGCAGCGTGCGGTAGCGCGAGGCCAATTCGCTCATCAGCAGCGATTCGCGCACGCCCGGCATGTGCACCTGCGCCACCTGCGCCGACGCGGCACGCAGCCGGTCCAGTTGCCAGGACGAGAACACGCCCACGCCCGCCAGCAGCAGCAGCACCAGGCCAAAGGACAGCGCGAGCTTCAGGCTCACGGCAAGGTCACGGAAGAAGCGCCTGAACGTGTGCATCGTCGTCATCCTCGGGCGGTCGGGGTGGGGAGTGGGCATGCGGCCGTCATCAGCGCCAGCCATGGCGGCCACCGGCCTGCATCAGGTCCTTCTCGATCTGCTCCACCGCCGCCGCGGCGCTCACCTGGCCCGACAGCGCGCGGTGAACGCTGGTGGCAATGGCCTGGCTGACGGCGAAATAGTGGCGCCCGGTGGGTGCCGCCGGCCGCGCGGTGGCAAAGGCCAATACGCCGAACAGTTCGCCCATGAAGGGATTGGCCTTCAGGATGTCCGGGTCGGAATAGAGCGGCCACAGCGTGGGATTGAAGGCGCCCTTGATGGCGCGGTTCTTTTGCACCTCGGCGCTGGTCAGGTACATCACCAGCTGGGCCGCGGCGGCGGTGTTCTTCGAGTATTTCGACACCGCCAGTTGCTGCCCGCCCAAGGTGGCGCCGAAGCGCCCACCCTCGCCGCTGGACTTGGGCAGCACCGTCACCGCCACCTTGCCGCGAATGGGGCTGCCCTCGGCCTGCGCGGCGGCCCAGGCATAGGGCCAATTGCGCATGAAGACGGCATGGCCGGACTGGAATGCCGCGCGCGCTTCCTCTTCACCGAACTTCAGCACCTCGGGCGGCGAAATGTGGCCGACCCACGACACCGCGGTCTCCAGCGCCTTCACCGCCCGCGGGTTGTTGGCCGTCACCTTGCCGCCCTGGTCCACGAAGGTGCCCGCGCCGAAGCTGAGCCACCATTCCAAGGCGTCGCAGGTCAGGCCTTCGTAATTGCGGCCCTGCCAGACGTAGCCCCACATCCTGTCGTTGCCCGCCGCACGCTCCGCGGCCTGCACCCGCTCGGCGGCGGATTGCAGCTCGCCCCAGGTGCGCGGCGCCTTCAGGCCGTGCTTGGCCAGCAGGTCCTTGCGGTAGAACAGCAGGCCCGCATCGATGAACCACGGCATGGCAATCAGCCGCCCATCCACCGTGTTATTGGCCACCGCGCCGCCCAGGTGGTTGTTCTGGACACCACCCGAATGCGGCCTCAGGTCGAGCAGGTGCTGCTGCAGCAGGCCGGTCCACGGCGCATCGATCTGCAGCACGTCGGCCGCATCCGAGCGCTCTTCGAACTGGCGCTGGTACAGCTTCAATCGTTCATTGGCATCCGCCGGCGCATCCACCACGCTGGCCAGCACGCCACTGCGCACCGACCATTCCGCGACGGCCGACTTGCACAGCGCCACCTCGGCCGCGCTGCCGGCGCAGGACACCTTCAGCGCCTGGGCCGCGGCCACCGCAGCCAGTGACCACAGCGCGCCTGCGGCCGCCACCTTCAGCAGCGCCGTCGTGAACCCGGACCGTGGTGTCGCGAGCATCGCGCGCGGGATCGGCCCTGTCGCGATCGCCCTCACCTCCGTCGCGCGCGACGTCGTCCCATTCGCCAGCCATGCCACCACCTTCGCACGCATACCGACCTTTCCCTCGCACCAGCGGCGGGTGAGCAGGCTTGCTCATTCAGGCGCCGCCATTGATCGCATCGAGGCCTGAAGAATGGCGGGCGCCGATTGGTGGTTGATGTCGACTATTTCAAGCATGACAGGCGCGCCGGGACGGCCGATGCCGCATTGCCGATTCGGTCACGGCCCGGACGGGATACCGAGCGTTTTCCCTGGGCCGATTGAAACGCCACGCCGGAGCGCAGGGCGTTGCACTTGCCGCGCACGGCGCGGCCATGGCTCATGCTCCTCGGCCCCGCGACCCGGCGGCCCCGCG
>CBIHPZ010000296.1:0-5505 GCA_966211865.1 uncultured Aquabacterium sp. | reverse complement strand
GCGCTGGGCATGCAGCGCGTGCTGGTGCACCCGCTGGCCGGCGTGCTCTCGGCCTACGGCATGGGCCTGGCCGACCAGATCTCGATGCGCGAGGCCTCGCTGGAACAGCCGTTGAATGCCGAGGGCCTGCAGGCCGCGCACGACAAGCTGTCCGAACTCGGCGCCACCGCGGCGGCCGAGGTCGCATCACAAGGCGTGCCGGCTGACCGCATCACCCGGCGTGAACGCCTGCACCTGCGCTACGAAGGCACCGACACGGCGCTGGAAGTGGCCTTCGGCGACGCCCGCTCGGCGCAGGCCGAGTTCGAGGCCGCCTACCGCCAGCGCTTCGCCTTCCTGATGCCCGACCGCAAGCTGATCATCGAGGCGGTGTCGGTGGAGGCCGTGGGCGCAGGCGAAGGCCTGGTCGAACCGGTGACCGACAGCGCCAGCGTCTCGCAGCGCCCGGCGCCGACGGCGCTGGTGCAGATGTTCTCCGCCGCCGACGACGGCAGCGGCGACCACTGGCGCGAAGCCGGCCTGCACGTGCGTGAAACGCTGCCCGCCGGCGCGCTGATCGACGGCCCGGCCGTGATCGCCGAGCGCAACTCCACCACCGTGGTGGAGCCCGGCTGGCAGGCCCGCCTGGGCGACGACGGCTCGCTGACGCTCGAGCGCATCCGCCCGCGCGTGGTGGCGCACGCCATCGGCACCGAGGCCGACCCGGTGATGCTGGAGGTCTTCAACAACCTCTTCATGAACATCGCCGAGCAGATGGGCCTGCGGCTGCAGAACACCGCCCACTCGGTGAACATCAAGGAGCGCCTGGACTTCTCGTGCGCGCTGTTCGATGCGCAGGGCCAATTGATTGCCAATGCGCCGCACATGCCGGTGCACCTGGGCTCGATGAGCGAATCGATCAAGACCGTGATCGAGCGCAACCCGGCCATGCACCAGGGCGACGTGTACGTGCTGAACGACCCGTACCACGGCGGCACCCACCTGCCGGACGTGACGGTGGTGACGCCGGTGTACCTGGAGACCTCGGACAGGAAGCCCAGCTTCTATGTCGCGAGCCGCGGCCACCATTCGGACATCGGCGGCATCACGCCGGGATCGGTGCCACCGTTCTCGCGCACCATCGAAGAAGAGGGCGTGCTGTTCGACAACTTCCTGCTGGTGCGCGACGGCCATTTGCGCAATGAGGAACTGCGGGCCCAATTGGCGAGCGGGAATTGGCCGGCGCGCAATCCGGACCAGACGATTGCCGATCTGCGTGCGCAGATTGCCGCCAATGAAAAGGGCGTGCAGGAACTGCGGGCCATGGTGGGCCAGTTCGGCCGTGAGACGGTGGCCGCCTACATGCGCCACGTGCAGGACAACGCCGAGGAATCGGTGCGCCGCGTGATCACCGCGCTGAAGGACGGCAGCTTCGAACTGCCGCTGGACAACGGCGCGCAGATCAACGTCAAGGTCACGGTGGACGCCAAGCGCCGCGAGGCCACCATCGACTTCAGCGGCACCAGCGGCCAGCTGCCGAACAACTTCAACGCCCCCAAGGCGGTGACGATGGCGGCGGTGCTGTACGTGTTCCGCACGCTGGTCGATGACGACATCCCGTTGAACGCCGGCTGCCTCAAGCCGCTGCACGTCATCGTGCCCGAGGGCTGCATGCTGAACCCGCGCGCGCCGGCGGCGGTGGTGGCGGGCAACGTCGAGACGTCCTCGTGCGTGACCAACGCGCTGTACGGCGCTTTGGGCGTGATGGCCGCCAGCCAGTGCACGATGAACAACTTCACCTTCGGCGACGACGAGCACCAGTACTACGAGACCATCTCCGGTGGTTCCGGTGCCGGCCCCGGCTTCGACGGCACGGCGGTGGTGCAGACGCACATGACCAACTCGCGCCTGACGGACCCCGAGGTGCTGGAGTTCCGCTACCCCGTGCGCCTGGAGAGTTATGAAATCCGCCGCGGCTCCGGCGGGGCCGGCCGCTGGCGCGGTGGCGACGGTGGCGTGCGCCGCGTGCGCTTCCTGCAGCCGATGACGGCGTCCATCTTGAGCAACGGCCGCAGCCGCGGTGCGTTCGGGCTGGACGGCGGATCGGCCGGCGCACCGGGCGTCAACCGCATCGAGCGGGCCGACGGCCGCAGCGAGACGCTGGGCCACATCGGCTCGGTGGAGATGGCCGCGGGCGACGTCTTCGTCATCGAAACCCCGGGAGGCGGCGGCTGGGGTCCCCCCTCTGCCAATTGATGGCTAACTGACGAAGAGGGCGGCCATGTCCCTGCCATCCATCGCCGAACAGCGCCTCGCGGCGTACTGCCGCGCGAAGGATGGCAACCGCCCGCACCTGATGGCCCAGACCTTCGCGCACGACGCATGGCTCGAAATGGCGGTGGACGGCGAGGTCTACTGCCCGCCGTCGCTGGCCCACGGGCGCGAGGCCATCACCCGTGCGCTGGTGCGCCACTTCGGCCGCACCTACGAGAACGTCTACACCTTCTGCCTGCAGCGGCCCGGCCTGCGCTGGGACGACAGCGCCTTCCACTGCGACTGGCTGGCCGGCATGTCGCTGAAGGACGGCGGCCAGCTGCGCGTGGGCTGCGGCCGCTACGAGTGGTCCTTCCAGCGTGAGGCGCCGCACCTGGTGCAGGGCCTGCGGATCTCGATCGGCGTGATGAAGGTGCTGCCGGCCTCGTCGCTGGACGTGGTCGTGGACTGGCTGGCGCAGCTGCCCTATCCCTGGTGTCCGGCCGCGGTTGCGCTGGACACGGCGCCCGACCTGCCGGCCCTGCGGCCCGTGCTGAACTACCTGGGCCGGCGGCGCTCCGATGCGCCGCTGCAGGACGCGGCGTGAACCTGCCAGGCCCTTCCCATGACGTTCATGCCGAGGCACAACGGCCTGTCAACGCCACGCCGGGCACGCGACGGGCGCCGTCGCGATGAACGCGCACGGGCGCCGGCGGCGGCCCGTCGCCCTGCGCCACCCGACGCCCAGCGCACCCACTGAACCGGAATCCCTTCTCTTGCCGAAACGCTCCTACCCCGCGGCCGCCATCAGCGCCTACATCCTCGCGAAGGATGGCAACCGCCCACACCTGATGCCCGAGGCCTTCACCGAGGGCGCGGTGCTGACGATGGACGTCCGCACCGACACGATCCAGTTCCCGCAGGCCACGATCGGCCGCGAAGCCATTGCCGACGTGCTGGTGCGCCGCTTCAACCAGGCCTACGAGAACGTCTACACCTTCTGCATCGGCACGCCGCCGCTGGCACCGGTGCCGCACTTCGACTGCGCCTGGCTGGTGGTCATGTCGGAGAAGGCCACCGGCCGCCTGCGCGCCGGCAGCGGCCGCTACGCCTGGACCTTCGACGGCGAGACCGGCCTCGTCACCGAACTGGTCATCACCATCCACGGCATGCTGGTGCTGGCGCCCGACCTGGTGCCGGCGGCCATGGCCTGGGCCCGGGCCCTGCCGTACCCGTGGTGCCCGCTGGACCTGGCGGAGTCCACGATGCCCGTGCTCCCCGAACTGCGCGACCTGCGCGAGTTGCTGCTGCGCAGCGGCGGCCTTCAGCCGGCCACGTGACAAGATCGTCCGTTGCACGAGCGCGGTGACCTGCTGCGCCGCCTCGGATCACCGCGTCTCTTGCCGGACCGCACCGCACTGCACAGCACAGCACGTACCGCACGACACCCACCATGAAGGACCGCATCCTCGTCACCGGCTTCGAACCCTTCGGCGGTGACCGCCTGAACCCCTCGCGCGAGGTGGCGCGCGAACTGGACGGCCGCCGCGTGGCCGGCCATGCCATCAGCGGCCGCTGCCTGCCTTGCGCTTTCGATGCCGCGCTGCCGGCACTGCATTCGCTGATCGACGACCTGCGCCCCGGTATCGTGATCGCGCTGGGCCTGGCCGGCAGCCGCTCGGCCGTGTCCATCGAACGCGTCGCCATCAACCTGATCGACGCCCGCATCGCCGACAACGCCGGCGCCCAGCCCATCGACCTGCCGGTGATCCCCGGCGCCCCGGCCGCTTACTTTGCGAGCTTGCCCGTCAAGGCCATCCACGCCGGCCTGCGCGAGGCCGGCATCCCCAGCGAGGTCTCGCACAGTGCCGGCACCTTCGTCTGCAACCAGGTCTTCTTCGCGCTGATGCACCGCCTGCGCGCCTTCCCGCAGGCCAAGGGCGGCTTCATCCACCTGCCGCCCTTGCCGGAGCACGCCGTGCTGCACCCGGGTGGGCGGCCGATGGGGCTGGACGAGCAGGTGAGGGCGGTGATGCTGGCGCTGGGGATTGCGGTGACGAGGCAGGCTGACTTGGCGGCCAGCACCGGCGTCATCGACTGAGCTACTCGGACCCGTCGCGGTAGCTGCGCCACTTCCCCAGCGCCATCCGCATCGTCTTCGCCTGCTCGCGAAAGCGCGTGCAGGCGGCGCAGATGCGCCAGTGCATGCGCAGGGAGACCTGTTCCAGCGCGGTCAGCGGCCGCTCTTCGGATTCGAGCACCAGGCGCGTCACTTCACGGCAATTGCGGCGGATCTTCATCAGGACGTGGTCACTCGGCCGTTGAACCAGCGCAGTTGCAGGCAATCACGCAGCTTGAGCCGGGCCCGGTGCAGCAGCACCCACAGGTTGGTCGAGGTGATCTGCAGCTCCTTACAGATCTCGTCGCTGTCCAGCTCCAGCCATTCGCGCATCATGAAGACGCGGCCCTGGGTCGGCGGCAGGTTCTCGATGCAGGCTTCCATCACCACCAGGAACTGCTGCTCGCCGCAGTGCTGTTCCGGGTTGCCCCAATCGGCGGGCTTGTCGCGCCAGTGGCCGGTCTCGTCGAACAGCAGATCGTCGATGTCCTCGCCGTCGTCGCTGTTCAGGATCGTCGCCTCACGGCTGTGGCGGCGCAGCTGGTCGATCACCTTGTGCTTCAGCACCCCGACCAGCCAGGTCTTGAGCTGGGACTGGCCGGCAAAGGCGTGCGGCTTCTCCAGGGCGGCCAGCAGCGTGTCCGATACGGCGTCCTCTGCCCAGGCTTCGTTGCGCAGCTGGGTGCGGGCGAAGCGCAGCAACTGGGGCCGCAGGGCTTCGACCTGGCGGGCGAAATCCGTCACAGAGGGTTCCGGAGGGTTGAAACGGGTGGCAGTGTAAGGAATCCTGGGGGGCGGCCGACAGACGGCCGTCGCGGATCTTTCGGCGCACCCCGGTCAGTCACCGGTGAGTCAACAGGCCCCGGTCCGCGCGCATCACCTCATCAACCCCTGGAGTCATCCATGAACCAACGTCTGATCATTTCTTCCGCACTCGCTTCCGCCCTGGCCCTGGGCCTCGTCGGCCAGGCTTCGGCGCAGGCCAAGGAAAAGGAGAAGTGCTTCGGCATCGCCAAGGCCGGCCAGAACGACTGCGCCAACCTGTCGGGCTCGCACTCCTGCGCCGGCCAGGCCAAGGCCGACATGGGCGCGGACGAGTGGAAGTACGTCGCCAAGGGCACCTGCAAGGACATGAAGGGCCTGAGCGAAGCCGA
>CBIHPZ010000295.1:0-5513 GCA_966211865.1 uncultured Aquabacterium sp. | reverse complement strand
TCGACGATGCGCTCGGCCAGCCAGGCGGCGGCCGCCGCCGCGGTCAGCGCCGTGCTGTCCAGCCACCGCCAGCCGCCTCCCGCTCCCGCGCCGAGTGCCCTGGATCCGACGGACGACCCCGACGCCACCGCCTTCCGCCCCGCCGGCCCACCGCCGCCGCGTCCGCCGGCCGCCGCCCCGTCGGCCAACCCGCCCGCCGCCACGCCCGCCGCCGCCAGCGGCGCCAGCGCTGCCAAGCCGCTGCTGATCGGCGGCGGCTTCGTTGCACTGCTGCTGGCCGCGGGCGCGTTCTGGTGGATGCGTTCGCCGGGCACGCCCGTCGCTGTTGCGCCGGACCCGGCCCCGCCGGCCAGTGCCGTGGCCGCCGCGCCGCTGCCCGCGCCGGCGCCGCCGCCCCTGCCCGTGCCTGTTGAACCACCGGCCCCGGCGCCCGCGCCCGTCGCCGTCGCGCCGGAACCCGTGACCCCGCCCTCGGCGCCCGTACCGGCAGCCGTACCGGCGCCCGCCCCCGCCGTGGTGGCCGCCACCCCGGCCCCGGCGCCAGCCCCCGCGTCGGCCCCCGCCGCCGAATCGCCCCACGCCGCCGACTGGCGCAACCGCGTCGCCCGCCTGCAGGCCGCGCGCAACCCGCTCACGCTGCCGGCCGCGCTGGGCCTGCTGCTGGATTTGCCGTCGGCCGACGACAAGCGCGTGGCCAACGAGCTCGAGACGCTGATGAAGTCGCGCCCGCCGCACAGCGCGCTGGCGATGGCGGTGTCGGACGGCCAGCTGCGCTTCCACTGGCAGACCGGCAAGCCCTCGGCCGACCGCGCCACGGCCGACACCCTGCGCCGCTGCCGCGAACTCTTCGGCGCCAGCGCCGGTTGCGCCGCGGTCGTCGTCAATGGCGAATTCAAGCGCGAGGCCTTCACCACCGTCGCCGGACTGCTGGGCACGCAGAACGCCGCCACCGTGCGCCAGCGCTTCCTGCGCCCGCTGGACAAGGCGATCGCCGAGCAGCGCGCGAAGGACGGCCCCTCGCCTTCGGAACCGGTGGCCAACGCGCCGGCCACGCCGGCCAACCCCAAGACCGCCACGGCGTCCAGCCCCGCCCC
Source organism: uncultured Aquabacterium sp. (assembly GCA_966211865.1). Taxonomy (GTDB): domain Bacteria; phylum Pseudomonadota; class Gammaproteobacteria; order Burkholderiales; family Burkholderiaceae_C; genus Pseudaquabacterium. The sequence continues at coordinate 4,419 of CBIHPZ010000295.1, read as the reverse complement.
GGCCAAGCCGGTCAATGAATGGGCCGACGCCATGGCCCAGCTGCGCGCGGCCGAGGGCGGCCTGACCCTGGCGCGTGGCTTCGAGCTGCTGCTGCAGGTCAAGGACGCCGGCGAAGTGGAGCGGCTGCAGCAACTGCAGTCCGCCGTGAAGCGCCTGCGCTGGAAGAGCGCGATGGCCGTGGGCGAACGCGGCGGGCTCATCGCCTACGGCTTCTCGCGCGAAGAGCGCGTGATGCAGTGGGCCGAGGAACGCGCCGTCGCCGAATGCACCGCCACCGGCGCGCGCAACTGCACCGTGGTGATGGCCGACGGCAACCTGCGGCCCGCCGCCTTCATCGAGTTCGCCGGCCGCCTGGGCGGCCGGGGCCAGGCCCAGGTCCGTGAGACTTTCTTACGCGAGCTGCAGCGCAGCCTGCAGTCGGGCATTTGAGCGGCGGTCACAATAGCGGCCACCGTTGGCGGCGCGCCCCGCGGGCCAGGCCTCTCACGGCATGGCCGTGACGCGGTGCCGATATCGTCGACATCCCCACCGCTCACCCGCCCAGCACCCGGCCGACATGACCACACCCGACCGCCCGGCCATGCCCCCCGACGGGCCGCAGCAAGAGAACGATCCGCTCGACGACGCCGAAGCCACGCGCGTCGTCACCATCGCGCCCACGCTGGCCGCCGCCGGCTACGAGCCGACCATGGTGCTGCGCAGCGCGCGCAGCACGGTCACCACCGGCAGCACCGGCAACGCCGACGTGCCCACCGCGCCCGACAGCGTGTTGCGCGGCGGCTCGGCCCCCACGCTGCCCGGCGCCAGCCTGCAGGGCGCCGCCGGCGTGCAGCAGGTGGGCCGCTACCTGATCCGCGAACGCCTGGGCCGCGGCGGCATGGCCACGGTCTTCAAGGCCCATGACCCGACCATCAACCGCGAAGTAGCGATCAAGTTCCTGCACGCCTCGCTGTGCGCGGACGACGAGTACCGCGCCCGCTTCGTGCGCGAGGCGCGCGCCGCCGGCGGCCTGTCGCACCCCAACATCGTCGTCGTGCACGACGTCGGCGAGATCGACGGCCGGCCCTACATGGCCATGGAGCTGATCGAAGGCACCTCGCTGGCCGAGGAGCTGGAGAAGAACAAGCAGATGCCCATCCGCGACGTGGTCGTGATGGGCATGCAGCTGGCGCGCGCGCTCGATTACGCGCATGCGCGCGGCATCGTCCACCGCGACATCAAGCCCGGCAACATCATGCGGCTGGCCGGCAGCCAGACCATCAAGGTCACCGACTTCGGCATCGCCCACATGGACGACCGCGGCGACGACGACACCGACGCCGCGCAGCACACCCGCATCGGCGACGTGCTGGGCACGCCGCAGTACATGTCGCCCGAGCAGGCCAACGGCGAGAAGCTGGACGGCCGCTCCGACCTCTTCTCCACCGGCATCGTGCTGTACCAGATGCTGACCGGCCGCCGCCCCTTCCGCGGCGACAGCCTGGTGGCCGTGGCCACCCGCATCACCACCGAAGACCCGCCGCCCATCACCAAGCAGCGGCCGGACGTGCCGGCCTCGCTGCGCCGCGTGGTCGACCGCTGCCTGGCCAAGCAGCCGGGCAACCGCTTCCAGACCGGGCGCGAGCTGTCCGACGCGCTGGCCAAGGTGCTGGCCGAGCTGGACGAGATTGCGCGCGAGAAGAACCGCCCGCGCATCGTTCCCTTGCGCGTGAAGTGGGCGGCCATGATGGCGGCCATCGTCGCCGTGGTGATGGGCCTGACCGCGGCCATCATCACGCAGCGCCAGTACGCGGCCATGATGGACCAGGTGAGCGACTACGGCGCCTCGCTGGCGCGCATGATCGCGCAGCAGAACGCCGCCGCCGTGCTGGGCGAGGACTGGGAGCAGGTCGACGTCGGCGTGCAGGAGATCATGAAGACGCGCAACTTCGAGCGCGTCACGGTGATCGACCTGGGCGGCATCGTGCGCGTCTCCAGCATCCCCTCCTTGGTCGGCCAGCCCTACCGGCCCGAGGCCACCGAGAACATCGGCAAGCACGGCGCCATCGCCACCACGCGTTATGCCGGCGCCAACGGCAGCCCCATCCTCGGCTTCGACGCGCCGATCAACTTCCAGGACAAGCAGGTCGGCCGTGTCGCGCTGGGCGTGCCCGAAGAGCCGCTGACGCAGGTCGCGCGCCTGTCGATCATGCTGATGGTGGTGCTGGCGGTGGTCACCGTGCTGGCCGTGGCCATTGCGATGTATTTCGTCGCCAACTGGTTCGCCAAGCCGATCCGGCTGGTCGCCGAGTCGATGGCGGAGATCGGCAAGGGCCGCTTCGACCACCGCATCAACGAGCAGCGCAAGGACGAGTTCGGCGAGCTCTACGTCGCCTTCGACGCGATGGCGCAGGCCCTGCAGGACCGCAACGCCGCCGGCATCGACACGCCGCTGCCGCCCACGCTGGCCTCGCCGCGCACCGTCGCGACGACGGCACACACGGCGGCGCACACCGGGACTCACACCGGCGCGCACGCCGCCGCGCGCGACGCCGCCGCCGGCGGCGACACCGGTCCGGCGCGCTGAGCCATGGGCGCCACTCCCTGCACCGGTGACCGCAGCCGGCGCGCGGCGGAAGCGCGCGAGCATGCGCGGGTGGGTCTTGGCGCGTCGCTGCGCTGGGGCCGGGGCGCCGGGCTGGCGGCACTGGTCTTGTCGCTGGCCGCAGCGCTGTCTGCCTGCGGCTCGCGCGGCATGCCCTCGCGCGACCCCGACGACCCCACGCCGCCGCCCGCCGTCCGCCTGCCGGAAAGCGCCAACCAGCCGTGGCCGCAGGCAGCCGGCGAGGTGCTGGGCCGCAGCGAGCGCCTGCTGGTCTACCTGCCGCGCGCCGGCGACCAGCTGGAGGCCATCGCGCAGCGCTTCCTCGGCGACGCGGCCAAGCACTGGCAGATCGCCGAGGCCAACGGCAGCACCAAGGCCGAGGCCGGCCAGCCGCTGATCGTGCCGCTGCTGCCGCTGAACCCGACCGGCGTGCGCACCACCGACCTGCAGACCGTTCCGATCCTCTGTTATCACCGCTTCGGCGGCGCCGGCACGCGCATGGTGATGTCGCCCGGCAACTTCGCCGCGCAGCTCGACTGGCTGGCCCGCAACAACTACACCGTGCTGCGGCTGTCGCAGCTCACCGAGTTCCTGGCCGGCAAGCAGCCGCTGCCGGCACGCTCGGTCGTCATCACCATCGACGACGGCTACGAATCGGTCTACCGCCACGCCTGGCCGCTGCTGAAGAAGCACGGCTTCCCGGCCACGCTCTTCGTCTACACCGACTTCGTCGGCATCGGCGACGGCCTGAACTGGGCCCAGCTGCAGGAGATGGCGGGCTCGGGCCTCATCGACATCCAGGCCCACTCGAAGACGCACCGCAACCTGATCGACCGCAACCCCGGCGAGACCGACGAGCGCTACCGCGCCGCCATCGAGACCGAGCTGCGCGCCCCGCGCGAGCTGCTGGAAAAGCGCCTCGCCGGCGCGCAGGTGCAGGTGCGGCATTTCGCCTACCCCTTCGGCGACGCGAACGAGGTGGTGCTGGACGCGATGGCGCGCCAGAACTACCAGATCGGCGTCACCGTGAACCCCGGCGGCAACCCGTTCTTCGCCCACCCGCTGATGCTGCGGCGGACGATGATCTTCGGCGACACCGACCTCGAAGGCTTCAAGGCGCGCCTGCAGACCACCCGCAGCGTGGGAGCGCCGTGATGCGGCGCCAGCACGCACGCGCGGCGGTCACAGCCAGCCACGTGAAAGCCGCGGCCCGTGCCTCCGCCATCACGCTGTGGATGGCGTCGGTACTGGCCCTGGCGGCCTGCGGCAGCCAGCCCGCCGCGCCGGGTGGCCCGGCCGCATCGCCGCGCCCCGCCCCGACCGCCGCGCCGCCCAGCCGCAGCGACGGCATCGAGGCCTTCGAGCGCACGCACCGCGAGCGCGCCGAGACTGCCCAGCGCCAGGGTCGCCTGGCCGATGCCGCGCTGAGCTGGGAGGTGCTGACGGCGCTCAAGCCGCAGCGCAGCGAGTACCGCGAGCGCCTGGCCGCCACGCGGGCGCAGATCCAGCTGGCGCTCGAGGACCGGCTGGGCAAGGGCGCCGCGGCGCACAAGCGCGGCGAGCTTGACGCCGCCGTGCAGCACTACCTGGCCGCGCTGGCGCTGGAGCCCACGCACGAAGGCGCGGCCGACGCACTGCGCGGCATCGAGCGCGAGCGCCAGAAGCGCCACGTCGGCCGGCTGGCACGCGACCCGCTGCAGCGCCGCCCCGGCGGCGGTGAGATGGATCCGCGCACCCAGCAACCGGCACCACCGGCTGCCCGCGGCCTGGCGCGGCCGGCGAGCACGAGCGGCGACAGGGCGGCCAAGCCGGCGGCGGCCGCGTCCAATCCGCG
>CBIHPZ010000294.1:0-5528 GCA_966211865.1 uncultured Aquabacterium sp. | reverse complement strand
GCGCCATCTCGGTGTGGAAGCCGACGTACTTGCCGTCGCCCAGCGTGTAGGCCAGCGCACCGGACGATTCGCGCACGCCCAGCGTGATGGAACCGCTGTCCTTGATCTTCTTCAGCGTGTCGGCGGTCTGGGCCTGGGCGGCCAGGGTGGCGCAGGCCAGTGCCAGGCCGAGGGCGGTGCTTCGCATGGGGGGTCTCTCCGGTGTGTGGTTCAGGCTGCGCGGGCCCAGCCCGCGCGGTGCCGGCTGCTGCACGACGCGTGCCAATGCCGGCGCTGTGGCCCGCGCCCTGGGAACGCGGCATGGGCGGGGCGCGATTGCCACACGCAACAGGCAGGCCGGAGGCGGGGTTTGCCCACCGCGCCCGTCGGGTCCACCCCGCCCGCGACCCTCTGCGACCACCCGCCGCCACGCGCGGCCTCACCCGACCGCATCAATACACTGCGCGCACGCTCGCCTGCCATGCCCAGTCCTTCCGCCACCCACGCCCCGCCCACGGCCTCGCCCAGGCCGGCGCCCGCCTTCCGCGTGGCCGATGGCCTGCTGGTGTGGAGCCTGGTGGCCGCGCTGATGTTCGGCGGCGGCTGGGCCGCGTTCAGCGCCAGCGAGCGGGCGGGCTACACCAGCCTGGCCGATGCCGCGGCCCAGCAGCTGGAGCTGATGGCCTCGGGCCTGGACATCGAGATCGCGCGCCACGAGCACCTGCCCAGCCTGATCGAGCTGGACCCGGACGTGCTGTCGCTGCTGGACGCGCCGCAGGACGCGGCGCTGCGGGCGCGCGTGAACAAGAAGCTCACCAACGTCAACGTGCGGGCCGGCTCGCTGGCGGTGATGGTGATGGACCCCGAAGGCACCGTGCTGGCGGCCAGCAACTGGTTCGATCCCGGCAGCCCGCTGGGCGGCGCGTTGCGCGGCTCGCGCCACATCGCCGAGGCACTGCAAAGCGGCCAGGCGCGGGCCTTCATCGCCAGCGCCGACCGCGGCGCGCCCGAATGCCATTTCGTGCAGGTCATCCGCCACCGCGGCCGCATCGCCGGGCTGGCGGCGGTCACCACCAGCCTGGAGGCGGTGGAATCGATGTGGATGGCCTTGTCGGCCGTGTCGCAGAGCGACCGGCTGCTGGTGGTCGACGAGAACGACATCGTCATCATGTCGTCGATGCCGGCCTGGCGCTTCAAGAGCCTGGTGCCGCTGCCCGAAGCGCGCCGCGCCGAGCTGGCGGCCTTGCGCAAGTACCCGGTGGGCCGCATCGAACCGCTGGGCCTGTCGCCCCAGGGCACCCTGGCGCACGGCACGCAGCTGGTGCGCATGCCGGCCTCGGCCACGGAGCCGGTGGCCGCCCTCTACGCGGCGCAGGAACGGGCGATGGTGCGCACCGGCTGGCGCCTGATGACCTTGTCCGATGCGCACGGCGTGCGCGACCAGGCGCGCCGCGGCGCGGGGGGTGGCGCCGCGGTCGCCGGCCTGGTGGGCATGCTGGCGCTGTACCTGCGCCAGCGCCGCCGCGGGCTGGCGGGCCAGCGCGCGGCGCAGGCGGCGCTGCGCCAGGCCCACGACGAACTGCAGCAGGCCCATGGCGCGCTGGAACGGCGCGTGCAGGAACGCACCGCCGAGTTGAACCAGGCCAACGCGTCGCTGGTGGTGGAAGTGGCCGAGCGCCGCCGCACCGAAGAACAGCTGCGCGCCGCGCAGGCCGACCTGGTGCAGGCCGGCAAGCTGGCCACGCTGGGCCAGATGTCGGCCGGCATCACGCACGAGATCAACCAGCCGCTCACCGCCTTGCGCGCGCTGTCCGAGAACGCCTGCCGCCAGCTGGAGATCGGCCGCACCGCCGACGTGGCGCGCAACCTGCGCTCCATCGCCGGGCTCACCGAGCGCATCGGCCGCATCACCGCGCAGCTGAAGTCCTTCGCGTGGAAGGCCCCGGTGCCGCCGGAGCCGATTTCACTGGCGGCCAGCGTGACCAGCGTGCTGGAGATGCTGCGCGATCGCATCGACCAGGAGGCGGTGGAGCTGCAGGTGGCGGTGCCACCGGCCGCGCGCGTGGCCTGCGACGCGTACCGGCTGGAGCAGGTGCTGCTGAACCTGCTGTCGAACGCGCTGGATGCGATGAAGGACGGTCCGCGCCGGCAGCTGCGCATCGGCACCCGCATGGACGGCGAACGCATCCACGTGGCGGTGGCCGACAGCGGCCCCGGCATCCCCGACGCCGTGATGCCGCGCCTCTTCGAGCCCTTCTTCACCACCAAGTCCGCCGGCGAAGGGCTGGGGCTGGGCCTGGTGATCTCCAGCAGCATCGTCAGCGCCTTCGGGGGCAGCCTGCGGGCGCGCAGCAGCGCCGAGGGCACGGTGTTCGAGTTCGACCTGAAGCGGATGGACGAGACGCCGCCGGGCTGATGGTGGGGATGGTCTGATAACTCGTTAAAGACGCGTTATCACGGCTTGCCGCCCCGGCGCGGACCCGGTGGCGGCGCGTCCGGCCGGGGTTCTGCAAGGCCCCAGGTGGCCGACAGGTGGTCGCGCAAGGTGCTGAGTATTTCGTCCGACAGCGCCGGCAAGCCCTGCGCCGTGGCGCGGGCGAGGACCAGGCCGCCCACCATCGCCGACAGCATGGCGATGGCGCGCACGCGGTCCTCGGGCTCGACCTGCGCGGCCTGGCTGCCATCGGGCCGCTGCTGGGCGAACAGCGCCATGTAGCGGCCGATGCCCTGGGCGAAGGCCTCCGCGATGGCGCCGGTCTCGCGCGCCGCGTCCGCCGCCAGCGCGGCCACCGGGCAGCCCTGGCCCACGCTGTCGCGGTGCCGCGCCGAGAGGTAGTTCGCCACCCCCTCGCGAAGCAGGTTGCCGGCACCGCTGGCCGCTTCGGCCTGCGTGTGGGCACCGGGCGCCTTCAGCTCGGAGAGCTTCCATTCGAAGGCCTGCCCGCAGGCCTCGGCCGCCAGCGCGTCCTTCGATTCGAAGTGGCGGTACAGCCCGCCGTGCGTGAGCCCCGCCTCGCGCGTGATGTCGGCCACGCCCACGCCGGTGAATCCGCGTTCGCGGTAGAGCCGGGACGCGGCCTGCAGGATGGCCTGGCGGTTCTCGCTCACCTGGGCCTTCGAGACTTTCATCGGGGTCCTTTCATGTCCGGCCTGTTTTGATGACGATCATAAGCAATACTTTATGATGTTGGTCATCATCAATAGATCGTCCGCCGATGGAATCCGTGCACGCCTCCACCCCTTCGAAGCGTCGAATCGTCGTCACCGGCATGGGCCTGGTCTCGCCCCTGGGTTGCGGCGTGGAGCTGGCCTGGCAGCGGCTGCTGGCCGGCCGTTCCGGCCTGCGCCGGCTGCCGGAGGCCATGACGGCCGACATCGCCGCCCAGGTCGGCGGCGTGGTGCCTGACGTGCGGGAGGATGCGGAGGGCGGCTTCGACATCGACCGCGTCGTCTCCACGAAGGACCAGCGCAAGATCGACCGCTTCATCGCCTTCGCGCTCGCGGCCGCGCAGGAAGCCCTGGCGCAGGCCCGCTGGGCGCCGGCCGACGAGGTGGCGCGGGCGCGCACCGCCACCGTCATCGCGTCGGGCATCGGCGGCTTCCCGGCCATCGCGGACGCGGTGCGCACCACCGAGACGCGCGGCCCGAAGCGCCTGTCGCCCTTCACCATCCCCTCGTTCCTGGTCAACCTGGCCGCGGGCCACGTGTCGATCCGGCACGGCCTGAAGGGGCCCATCGGCGCCCCCGTGACGGCCTGCGCCGCCAGCCTGCAGGCCATTGGCGACGCGGCCCGGCTGATCCGCTGCGGCGAGGCCGACGTCGCCGTGTGCGGCGGCGCCGAAGCCGCCATCGACCGCGTCAGCCTGGGCGCCTTCGCGGCGTCCCGCGCCTTGTCCACCGGCTTCAACGAGACGCCGGCCCGCGCCTCGCGCCCGTTCGACCAGGGCCGCGACGGGTTCGTGATGGGCGAAGGCGCCGGCCTGCTGGTGATCGAGTCGCTGGACCACGCGCAGGCCCGCGGCGCCCAGCCGCTGGCGGAACTGGTGGGCTACGGCACCAGTGCCGATGCCTTCCACATCACCGCCGGCCCGGAAGACGGCAGCGGCGCCCGCCACGCGATGCAGGCCGCGCTGGCGCAGGCCGGCCTGGCGGCGGCCGACCTGCAGCACCTGAATGCCCATGCCACCTCGACCCCGGTGGGCGACCGCAGCGAACTGGCCGCGGTGCGCGCGCTGTTCGGGCACGGGGCGCCGCTGGCCATCACGTCGACCAAGTCAGCCACCGGCCACCTGCTGGGCGCGGCCGGTGGCGTGGCGGCCATCTTCACCGCGCTGGCCTTGCGCGACCAGGTGGTGCCGATGACCTTGAACTTGGAACGGCCGGACGCGCTGGCCGAGGGCCTGGACATCGTGCACGGTGCACCACGGCGCATGGCCCTGGTCCACGCGATGGCCAACGGCTTCGGCTTCGGCGGCGTGAACGCCAGCCTGGTCTTCAGGCGCTGGGGAGCGTGAGCGGCGATGCGTTGCGGGGCCGCGCGCTGCACGCGGGGCGGCCGTCACGTAATACAGATAAGGAGCGGCAGTCTCGCCAACTGTTCCGGTCCCATTGGGAACCCCCGGATCGTGGGGGCCCCGAACGCGGGGTTCCGCCTCGGAATGCAACGTCTCCTTACGGCCTATCCGGGGAGTATCAGTGAAGAATCATGGAGTGATTTCCAACCGCGAGGAACTGAACTGATGTCATCTCCGATGTGCCGTCCCTATCACCTTCGTGACGCGGCCTGGCCGTTGCTCGCGCTGGCCCTGTCGGCCGCCGCGGTCACGGCGGGGGCCCAGATGCCGCCGCCGGGGCCGAGGCAGGCAGCCCCCAGCTGCAGCCTCAGCGCCAGCGCCAAGCAGGTCACGCCGGGCACGGCGGTGCGGCTGTCGGCGCAATGCCAGCCGGCCGCGGCTTCCTACCAATGGGTTGGCGTCGACCTGCCCGCCAATGCCTCGGGCGGCACCGTGACGCCGAACGCCACCACCACCTACTCGGTGCGCGGCGTGAACACCGTGGGCACGGGCAACCTGGCCAGCGCCACCGTGCAGGTCAGCTCGGCCGCCACCGACAGCGGCTATTCCCCCGCCACCAACTACGCCAACGACTTCTGCACCAGCGGCAACTACCCGGCGCAGTGGGAATGGAACCCGGCGCTGACCGTGAAGCAGCCCGCGCCGGCCACGTCCGGCACGCCGCGCATGGTGCAGATCCGCGACGGCAAGGTCATCGCCACCTACGGCAAGCTCGGCGGCAATGCGTACAGCAAGCCCAACAGCAGCAACGGGGAAGACCCGTCCATCGGCCCGTTCCGGCGCTCGCCCTACACGCAGTGGAAGAGCGGCGACGTGTTCGAGATCTACCCCGCGGTCTACAGCGGTGCCGACATGCAGATCTACATCGGCCCCAACCTGGCGTACGACGGCGTGGGTTCGCACGACATCCCGCGCAACATCACCATCCGCGGCATCACCGTGGACGGCAAGCGCCCGGTCATCGTCAATCCGCCC
>CBIHPZ010000293.1:0-5531 GCA_966211865.1 uncultured Aquabacterium sp. | reverse complement strand
GCGCTGTGGGCCCGCGCCAAGAGCGACGTGACCGACGCCGAGTACCAGGACTTCTACAAGCAGATCAGCTACGACACCGAGCCGCCGCTGGCCTACACCCACAACCGCGTCGAGGGCCGCAGCGAGTACACGCAGCTGCTGTACGTGCCGGCCAAGGCGCCCTTCGACCTGTGGAACCGCGACAAGCGCGGCGGCGTGAAGCTCTACGTCAAGCGCGTCTTCATCATGGACGACGCCGAGGCGCTGATGCCGGTGTACCTGCGCTTCGTCAAGGGCGTGATCGACTCGGCCGACCTGCCGCTGAACGTCAGCCGCGAGCTGCTGCAGGAAAGCCGCGACGTGAAGGCCATCCGCGAAGGCTCGACCAAGCGCGTGCTGGGCATGCTGGAGGCGCTGGCCGACAGCGAGAACGCCGAAGAGAAGGCCAAGTACCTGGCTTTCTGGAAGGAGTTCGGCGCGGTGCTGAAGGAAGGCATCGGCGAGGACCACCAGAACCGCGAGCGCCTGGCCAAGCTGTTCCGCTTCGCTTCCACGCATGCCGATGAAGGCGTGTCCTTCGCCGACTACGTGTCGCGCATGAAGGAAGGCCAGGAGGCGATCTACGTCATCACCGCCGACACCCTGGCCGCCGCCAAGTCCAGCCCGCAGCTCGAGATCTTCAAGAAGAAGGGCATCGAGGTGCTGCTGCTGACCGACCGCGTCGACGAGTGGATGCTGAGCCACCTCTACGAGTTCGAAGGCAAGCCGCTGCAGAGCGTGGCCAAGGGGGCGGTGGACCTGGGCAAGCTGCAGGACGAGGAAGAGAAGAAGCAGGCCGAACAGGCGGCCGAGACCTTCAAGCCCACGCTGGAGAAGCTGAAGACCGCGCTGAAGGACCGCGCCAAGGACGTGCGCGTGACCACGCGTCTGGTCGATTCGCCCGCCTGCGTGGTGGTGGAGGAAGGCGACATGAGCGCCCACCTGGCCCGCATGCTGAAGCAGGCGGGGCAGAGCGCACCGAAGTCGCAGCCCATCCTGGAGGTGAACCCCGAGCACGCGCTGGTCAAGCGCCTGGACGGGGAAGAGGGTCGCTTCGACGACCTGGCCAACATCCTGTTCGACCAGGCGCTGCTGGCCGAAGGCGGGCAGCTGGAAGACCCGGCGTCCTACGTCGCCCGCGTCAACCGGCTGCTGGTGGCCTGACGCCTGAAAGACGCGGCCGCGCCGACGTGCGCGGCCGTCGTGCCAAGCCGAACCACACGCGCAGCGGGCCACTGCGCCGTGCGAGCAGGTAGCCGCCGGCGCAGCCCGCGGCGGTGATGGCAATCAGCAGCGGCGCCTCGACGGCCGGCCGCAGGTCCAGCGGCCGCAGCCACCAGGCGGCGAGGATGATCAGCGTCTGGTGCAGCAGGTAGACCGGGAACACCGCCTCGACCACGGTCTCGCGCCAGAGGTGGTCGTGGTTCCAGTGGCGGTGGGCGAAGCCCAGCGCGGCGACGATCGCCAGCCACTGCAGCAGGCCGTAGGCGGCGCGCTGCAGCACGCGCAGCCACTCCGGCGCGCTGGCTCCATGGTGCCAAAAGTACGTGGCCACGCCGGCCCAGCACAGCAGGGCGCCGGCCAGCGCGATCCAGCGCGGGCGCTCGAAAGCGGCCCAGTTTTCCCAGCGCGCCAGCACGGCGCCGAACAGGAAGACGCTGAAGTACAGCGCGTGGTTGTAGGCGTCGTCCACCAGCGCGTGGGTCGAAGGGAAGCGGGCGACCAGCACGATCCGCCACAGTGCCAGCAATGCGGCCGGCCCCAGCAGCAGGGCCATGCCTTGAAGGCGCTGTCCTGCAAGCGCCGCCAGCCGGTCCAGCAGGGTGGGCCAGGCCTTCAGCAAGGCCCACAACACCAGGCAGTAGACCCACAGGTACGCCACGAACCAGAGGTGGTTCCAGGTCGGCAGGACCAGACACTTGCCGCCGGGGCAGAAGCCGCGGTAGCCGCTGAGGTACAGCAGCATGAAGTCCAGGGTGCTGCCGCCGTAGCCGAGCTTTTGCACCACTTCCAGGTAAGTCTGCGGCGGCACGATCACCAGCATGCCGAGCGCCAGCGGCAGCAGCAGGCGCTTGGAGCGACCGCGCAGGAAGCCTTGGGGCCGGTGGGCGAGCAGCGTGGACGTCGCCGCGCCCGAGATGAGGAACAGCAGCGCCAGGCGCCATGGCGCGCTCAGCATCATCAGCGGCTCGATCGCGCGGCCGGCGTGCGGGCTCTTGATCTGCCAATCCCAGCTCACGTAATACATGCCCACGTGGTACAGGATCAGCACGCCGAACGCGGCGGCACGCAGCCAGTCGAGGAAGACCAGGCGCGGCGCCGCGTTCACACCGTGCACGCGATTTCAGTCGAAGTCGATGGGTCCCAGTTCGAGCGGCGGCTCGGCCATCGCCTCGATCTGCTCATGCAACTGCGTGGTCTGCTGGCCCCAGTAGCCGGGGCCGCCGAACCAGGGGAAGGCGACCGGAAAGGCGGGGTCGGTCCAGCGCTCCGCGATCCAGGCGCTGTGGTGCAGCATGCGCAAGGTGCGCAGCGGCTCGACCAGCGCCAGCTCCCGCAGGTCGAGGCGGCGGAACTGTCGATAACCGCTCAAGACAGCGGCCAGCTGCGACTGCATGGCCGCCGTGTTGCCCGACAGCAGCATCCACAGGTCCTGGATCGCCGGGCCGGTGCAGGCGTCGTCCAGGTCGACGATGTGCGGGCCCTCGTCGCGCCAGAGGATGTTGCCGGGGTGGCAGTCGCCGTGCAGGCGCAGCATCTGCAGTGGTTGTACGGCAGCGAAGGCGGCATCGATGGCGGCCAGTGCTTCGGTGCAGGCGGCCTGCCAGCCGGGCAGTTGCGCCGGCGGGATGATGTCCAGCGCCAGCAGGCGGTCGCGCGCGGCGTGGCCGAAGGTGGCCGGATCGAGGCGGCGGCGGGTGTCGAATGGCCGCTCACTTCCGACGGCATGCAGCCGCCCGATGAAGCGGCCGAGCCAGCGCAGCACGTCGAGCTGTTCAAGCTCCGGACCGTGGCCTGATCGCCGCGGGTACACCGCGAAGCGGAACGGCTGGCCATCGATCTCGACGTGGGCCAGCGTCGTGCCGCCCGGCAGGGGCAGTGGCGCGACCACGGGCACCTCGGCTTCGGCGAGCTCGATCGAGAACGCGTGCTCTTCCAGGATCTGAGCGTCGCTCCAGCGGCCGGGCCGGTAGAACTTGGCCACGACGGCGCTGCCATCCTCCAGGAAGACCTGGAACACGCGGTTCTCGTAGCTGTTCAGCTGCAGCAGGCGGCCGTCGCCACGTTGGCCAACGGTGTCCAGTGCGTCGAGCACCGCCTGCGGGGTCAGGCGGTCATAGGGGTGGGCCATGCCCACGGTGTCGGTCATCAGTGGCGCAGCGGCGAAGGCGGGGTACGGGGCCCACGACGCTCATCGTCATGCGGCTCGGGCGGCTCGGTGGGCGGGCCCTCGGTGCCCAGCGTGCTGCTGGGGTTGCCCGTGCGGCTGGAGAGCGAGCCCATCTCGCTGTTCGGGGCCTCGCTGCGGGTGTCCGGTGCGAAGAAGGAATCGTGGAAGAAGCCGGAGTCCTGCCACAGCGTCGTGCGCTCGCGCCGGCGCGAGGCCACGGCGGTGGCCAGCGAATCGCGCGCCCGGTACACCGCCGGGGCCGGCTGCGGCCCACGGGAGGCGGCGGTGCTTTGCGGCACCAGCAGCTGCAGCTCGGGGATGGAGGGCAGGTGGTCGATCGGGCAGCGCAGGTAGCGCACCCGGCAGGCACCCAGGACCGACTGCTTGATCTGCATCGAGCGGCTCTGCGAGGCGCGGTCGGTGGCCAGGTCGATGGCGGCCAGCACGCGGCCGTTGGCGCTGCAGATGGCGAACGTGACGTGGATCGCGCCCAGCATGTCGTACCAATAGCGCACCTGCTGCGGGTCGTTCGGCTGGCAGAAGCGCACCAGCGGCAGCTTGGACAGCACGATGTGGTGGGGCAGGGCCTCGCGCAACTGGCGGTAGACGCGGCGCTCGTCGGTGCTGAAGACCGGGCGCGCGGTGAGGGCCCACTCCGTTGGCAGCGGCTTCGGCTTGCCGGGCTTGCGCGGTTTCAGCCGGAACCACACCAAGGCCGGCGCCATCACGGCCACGGCCACCAAGGCAAGGATCCAGGGAAGAGTCTGCTGCATGGGCCCGCGTCGGAGACGACCGCCAGGTCAGCCGCACAACACGGCAACAGCAGTGGGAGGAGACTGGCGCGCGCATCATATTACGCTGCGCCTCCGCCGTATCGGGGCCCCTCGGCCAGGGTGTGGCGTGTCCCGCCTGCTCATTTGCGGGGTGGGCATCCCCCGGGGTGGAGGGGCTGGCCGCTCAGTTCTTGGCGGCGCCGCCGCGCCCCACGCCGGCGCGCACTTCGGCCAGCGCGTCGATGAAGGCGTCGACCATGCGCGCCTGCTGCTTGAACTGGTAGTCCAGCGCCGCCGCGCCCTCGCCGACGATCTGCTCCATCTGCGACGCCAGGGTTTCCGGCGGCAGCTTGAGGTACGCGTCGGACTCGCTGCCCGCGCGCTCGACCTTGGCACCGGCGCGCCGCACGATGCGCAGCATGGCGGTGTTCTCGCTCAGCGCGTGGATGAAGAGCGTGTCGATGCCGCGGTTGCGCGCATGCAGCATCGCGTGCTCGAAGAGGCGGGCGCCGTAGCCGCGGCCGCGCAGGTGCGCCGCCACCGAGCCGCCGAACTCCGCGGCCTGTGGCTGCGTGCCCTCCGGGGGATAGGCCAGGTGGGCCAGCGCGATGAGCTGAAGGCGGCGGTTGAAGACGCCGAACACCTCGTCGCGCTCGAAGTCGAGGCCTTCCACATAGCGCTCGATCTGGGCGTCGCCGGCCGCGAAGCCGAAGCGCAGGTAACGGTCCTGCTCGCTCAGCGCCAGCAGGTGTTCCAGGATGCGAGGCCGGTGACCGGGACCGAGTGAGCGGATCGGGATCCAGGCCAAGGCGTTCGGCTTGGCCGGCGGTGGAGACGCCGCGCCGGACGGAGGTGTGGGCGGGGTCGGGTGGCCGTGGGAGCTGGACGAATCGGCTGACGAGGACATGTGCCCTCCAGGGATCAGTGGTTACCCTGATGCTACGCGGGGAAGGTCGGGTGCGGCTCTGCGCTGCCGCAACCAACCAGGAAGGCTTGCACGGAATCCGCCGGTCTCTGGCTATAATCTTCGGCTCACCCGTTTTACGGCGGGGTGGAGCGTGGCGGAATGGTCTTCAGTGTGAAGTCATCCGCCCTCCCGGCTCGGAGAGGCTGCCCTGATAAGCAGTTCCGAAGAACCCCGGGCTCCGAACAGCCGATCCTCCCACGACCCTGCGTCATCCGCCCCGGCGGCGGCGCGGTTCGTACTCCAGAAAGACCCTCATGAAGACCTTCAGCGCCAAGCCGGCCGAAGTGAAGCACGAGTGGTTTGTGCTCGATGCCACCGACAAGGTGCTCGGACGTGTCGCCAGCGAAGTGGCACTCCGTCTGCGCGGCAAGCACAAGGCCAT
>CBIHPZ010000292.1:0-5543 GCA_966211865.1 uncultured Aquabacterium sp. | reverse complement strand
GGCCACGCGCCGGTGGCCGTGGAAACGCTGGACAGCTTCCTGCAGGCCGAGGGCCCCGCCATCGCGAAGCTTCTGCAGGAAGAGGAGGCCTGGGCGCGCCGCAGCGTGCCCACCTATCCGCCACGCCCCGACGCGCTGGCCTTCGACCCCGCGGGCGCCGCGCCGGACGAACTGCTGCGCCGCTTCATCGCCGCCGTGCGCATCAACCCGGCGTCCAAGCTGCCGCTGTTCCTGCAACTGCGCCCCGGCCAGGACGCGGCGGGCCGCCCGCGCCTGGGCCAGGCCGACATCACGCCGCTGACGACCCAGGAGTCCAGCAAGTCCGAAGCCTTCGTCGCGCTGCGCGCGGGCGAGCAGGTGGCGGTGATCGACGTCATCGCCACCGCGAGCGACGAGCCGGACTACGGCATGGACATCGGCCTGTGGGCCGACAACGGCACCGCTCATGGTGCGCGTTATGGCTTCGGCAAGCAGCCCTTCGGCAACCCGGGCCTGGAATTCGCCACCCAGGCGCCGATGCACATGAGCTTCTTCCACGAGTCCGGCATCGTCTACAAGGCCGCGCCGTTCCTTCGGCGCACCTACCCCGAGTACCGCATCCACCTGTGGCGCGCGCTGGCCACGCACGCGCTGCGCAGCGGCCACCCGTACTGGGGCTGGCGCTTTGCCGGCTGGGCGATGCACTACCTGCAGGACCTGACGCAGCCCTACCACGCCCGCGTGCTGCCGGGCGTGGGAACGGCGCGGCTGCTGGGCATCAACGCGCTGGACATCGCCGGCGTGCATGGCCCGAAGGAACGCGCGATCACCTTCGTCAGCAACCGCCACCTGGCGCTCGAGAACGTGCAGATGCGCTGGCTGCGCGCCGCGTACGCCACCCCGCGGCCCGACACGCAGCTGGCGCTGCAGGCCCTGCGCGACACCCGCGCCGACGCGGCCAGCCCCTGGCAGGAAAACTCGCCGCGCGAGGTGGTCTCGCGCGAAGCGCATGCGCGGGCGGACGCGACGGACAAGGCGATCGTCGCCGCCTTACCCGCAAAGTACACGTCCGACCCGGCCTACACCTTTGGCGTCACCGAGGCGGGGCTCGACCTGTACGCCGCCCTGTCCGGCGCGCGCCCCGCAGCCGCGGCGGCTTCCGCGCCGGTGCTGGCCGAACAGGCCATCGCGCCGCTGCTGGCGCGCTTCGGCGTGCACACGCGGGCCTTCGTGCGTTCGTTGCTCGCGGAACGCCGCTGACGCGTCTTTGCGCTGTTAGCGGCCCGGCGGCGGGTGCGGCGGAAACCCCGGCGCGGCCGGCCGCGGCGAAGGCGGTGGCGCCGCCGCCGCTCAGCCGAAGACCGTGTCGCTCTGCGCGTGCGCGTTGCCGACGAAGAGGCGCAGCAGCGTCACCTGGCCGTCGTGCTCCCAGGCCCGGCCCTGGATCAGGAACTGGCGGCCGCCGATGCGCACCACGTCGCCCTGCGCCGGCGGCACCGGGTGGCCCTGCCAGAACTGCGGCACCACGATCTGCTCGCGGCGGATCCAGGCCTGGTCTTCCGGACCGAACACCAGCACCACGCGAAGGTTGGGATGACTCACTCTCGAACTCCGGCACGTGCGCCCGCAGGCATGGGCCGGCAAGCTTACTTCAGCCCACCTTGCGCATGAAGACGCTGTTGGGGTCGTCCAGGTAGTCGCCGAAAGGGCCGCAGCGCTCGTAGCCGTGGCGTTCGTACAGCGCCAGCGCCTCGGGCTGCAGGTAGCCGGTCTCCAGCATGAAACGGGTGCAGCCGCGGCCGCGCGCTTCGGCCTCCAGCAGCTTCAGCAGCGAAGACGCGATGCCGCGCCCGCGCTGCGACGGGTCGGTGTACATGCGCTTCAACTCGGCATGGTCGGCGTTCAGCACCAGCGCGCCGCAGCCCACCGCGGTGCCTGTGTCGGCGCTGCGGGCCACCGCGAACAGCACGTTGGGCTGCGACAGCGCATCGATGTCGATGCCGTGGTGGCTCTCGGCCGGGTACAGCGGCTTCTGGTAGGCGTCCAGGGCCTCGATCAGGGCCAGCACGTCGGGCTGGTTGGCGGGTTCGAAGGAGATGCGCATGTCGCTGCTGCGGAGAGCGGAGAAGCGCAACATTTTCCCGGCGCGGGCACCCCGCTGGCGATCAGCACACTTGCGTAGGCGGTGCTGCAATGGTCGCCAAACACGTCCCACGCATGCGCCACCGATGAGTCCCTTGTTCATGCAGGCGTGAAGCAGGCGCGTGAATCGGGCACGGTTTGCGGGTATCCGCGCAAGCCCGCAGCGCCTAGAATATCGCCCCTTCGACGTAGACGGCCTGGACCGAAGAGACTGGAACCGATGACTGTTCGCCGCAAACAAAACGATGACACGGTGAAGCGCGGCAGCAAGGTCGCTGCCGCCGTGCGGGCCAGCGCCGTGCCGGTGCGCGACGTGTTCCGCACCGTGCTGATCCCCTCGGTGGGCTGGCCCACCGAAGACATGGCCACCAGCAGCGCGAAGCGCCCGGCCAAGCGCTGACCGGTGCAACGGCGCGGCATCCGACACGACTCGCCCCGCTGACCAAGGAACGCACCATGGCCCTCGACGTGCTGGCGGCCGACCTCCTGCCCGAATCGCCGCTGGCCGGGCGCGCGGAACAGCTGCTGATCCTGCTGCACGGCGCAGCGGACACGCCCGCGGCCATGCGGCCGCTGGCCACGGCCTTGCGCGGCGCGTTCGCGCAGGCGCTGCTGCTGGGGCCGGCCGGCCTCGTTCCCCCATTCGCCGAGGCCGAGGCCACGCTGGCCGACGTGCTGGCCCGCCTGCGCGAGTGGATCGGCGCCGCGCAGCAGGCCAGCGGCGTCGGTCCAGCGGCCACGGCCGTCGCCGGCTTCGGCGAAGGCGCGCTGGCCGCGCTGGAGCTGGCTTCCGCCTTCGACGGGCTCGCCGGCCGCGTGCTGGCCTTCGGCGGCCGCTATGCCGCGCTGCCCGAGCGCGCGCCGGAAGAAACGACGATCCACCTCTTCCACGGCGCCGACGACCAGGTGGTGCCCGCCGCGCAAGCCCGCGCCGCGCTGGAGCGGCTGGGCGCGCTGGGCGGCGACGCGACGATCGACATCGCCGGCCGCACCGGCCACGTGCTGGCGCCGGTGCTGATCGACTGCGCGTTGCACCGCCTGCGCACCCACATCCCCGCGCGCACCTGGGCCGCAGCCCTCGGCTCCATCCCGGCGGCGGCGCGCCGGGCGCGCGAGCAGGACGACGACTGAGCGGCACGCCCTGCGTACGCGGGGCGCCGCGGCGTGGTGCCTGCATACACTGCCCGCCATGCTGTTCCTGATCTCTCCAGCCAAGACGCTGGACTACGACACGCCGGTGCCCAAGCGCCTGGCCCAGCTGGCCACCGAGCCGCTCTTCACCCACCGCGCGGCCGAGCTCATCGAGGTGCTGAGGCCGCTGCAGACCGCGCAGGTGGCGCAGTTGATGGACCTCTCCGACGAACTCGCCTCCCTGAACGTTGCGCGTTATCAGGCGTGGTCCAGCGAGGCGGACGACGGCAACAGCCGGCCCGCTGCCTGGGCCTTCGACGGCGACGTGTACGACGGCCTGCAGGCGAAGACCTTGCGCGCCTCGGACTGGACCTGGGCGCAGCAGCACCTGGTGATCCTGTCCGGCCTGTACGGCGCGCTGCGGCCACTGGACCGGCTGCAGCCCTACCGGCTGGAGATGGGCACGCGGCTCGCGACCAGCCACGGTGCCAGCCTGTACGACTACTGGGGCGACACCATCGCCGAGCACCTCAACGAACGCTTCGCCGCGGAAAGCACGGCCAAGTCGCCGGTGGTGGTGAACCTGGCTTCGCAGGAGTACTTCCGCGCGGCCGACCGCCCGGCGCTGCAGGCGCGCGTCGTCGAGTGCGTGTTCGAGGACTGGAAGGACGACCGCTACAAGATCATCAGCTTCTTCGCCAAGCGCGCCCGCGGCGTGATGGCGCGCTGGTGCATCGAAGAGCGCGTGGCCAGCGTGGCCAAGCTGCGGCGCTTCGCCGAGCAGGGTTACGCGCTGGCGCCGGAGGCCTCGTCGACGGACCGGCTGGTGTTCCGCCGGCGCCTGGCCTGAGCCTTGAGCTCCCGTGAGCCGCGAGGCCCCGGGCACCCACCTTGCCGCTGCCTCGCCATGTGTGGGCCGCGAGAGAATTGCACGCCATGAGTACCGCGCAAGCCATCACCCCCGAACTGAAGCAGTGGATCATCGAGCAGGCCAAGGCCGGCTGCCAGCCTGAAGCGGTGCTGCAGGCCATGCGCGCCAGCGGCTGGGCCGAGAACGTGGCGGTGGAGGCCCTGGAGCTGACGCTGAGCCAGTTCCTGGCCGAACGCGCGCAGCAGGCGGCGCTGCCGGCGCCGGTGAAGGTGCCGGACCTGGAGCTCACCGGCTCGCCCAGCACGGTGTGGGCCGGTGATCGCCACGTCGAGGTGCTGTTCACGATGAACAACCCGCGCGTGGTGCTGCTGGGCGGCCTGCTGTCCGACGAGGAATGCGACGAACTGATCGCCAGCGCCGGGCCGCGCATGGCGCGTTCCGAAACGGTGGTGAACGCCACCGGCGGCAGCGAGGTGCATGCGTCCCGCACCAGCCGCGGCATGTTCTTCGGCCGCGGCGAGACACCGGTGTGCGCCCGCATCGAACAGCGCATTGCCACCCTCTTGCGCTGGCCCGTGGCCAACGGCGAAGGCCTGCAGGTGCTGCACTACGCCCCGGGCGCCGAGTACAAGCCGCACTACGACTACTTCGACCCGGCGCAACCCGGCATGGGCGCGGTGCTGCAGCGGGGTGGCCAGCGCGTGGGCACGCTGGTGATGTACCTGAACTCGCCGGCCAAGGGCGGTGCCACCGTGTTCCCGGACGTCGGGCTGGACGTCGCGCCGATCAAGGGCAACGGCGTCTTCTTCAGTTACGACCGTGCGCATCCGGTCACCAAGACGCTGCACGGTGGTGCACCGGTGATCGAGGGCGAGAAGTGGGTGGCGACCAAGTGGCTGCGCGAGGGCGAATTTGTTTGATGCGCGGCAGTCAACGGCGCGTCGAGCTGCTTCGTTGAGCGGCGGAGCATTTATTCGCTCTCACCCTCGAGGAGTTTCCATGAACAAGCTGATCGCCGCCCTCATCGCCGCCGCCGTGTCGTCCACCGCTGCTTTCGCCCAGGCCCCCGCCGCCACCCCGGCCCCGGCCCCGGCCGCTGCCCCCGCAGCCGCCGCTGCCCCGGCTGCTGAAAAGAAGGCCACCCCGGCCAAGAAGACCAAGAAGGCCAAGAAGGCCAAGAAGGCTGCCAAGCCGGCCTGAGCTTCCTCCGCGGTTCGCCGCAGATGAAAAAACGCCGACCCTCGGGTCGGCGTTTTCATTGGTGCGCCCGCTGGCGCGGGCGCGGTGTTCATCAGCGCTTGGGCTGGGTCAGGCGCGGGCCCGGCTTGGGGCCGGGCTTCGGCGCGTCGCGGCGGCCATGCGGCTGGCCGTGCGGTGCCGGTTGCGTGGCGTGGCCGGCACCGGCGCGGTCGTGGCGCTG
>CBIHPZ010000291.1:0-5544 GCA_966211865.1 uncultured Aquabacterium sp. | reverse complement strand
CGTCGCGCACAATGGCGCCCGCCATGCGGATGACCGACAACACCAATGAAGGCGCTTCGCCACTGATCAGCGTGATCGTGCGGAGCATGGACCGTCCCAGCCTCGCGCAAGCGCTGGCGTCCATCGCGATGCAGGACCTGCGGCCGATCGAAGTGGTGCTGGTCAACGCCCTGGGCCCCGCGCACGGCCCGACACCGGGCACGCTGGGCGACGTGCCGGTCCGGCGCATCGACGCCGGCACGCCGCTGCGGCGGTCAGCGGCCGCCAACGCCGGACTGGCGGCCGCGCGCGGCGACAGCGTGATCTTCCTGGACGACGACGACGTCTTCCTGCCGGGCCACCTGGCTCGGCTTCAGCAGGCGCTGCAGGCGCATCCATCCGCCCTTGCGGCGCATGCCGACGTGGCCTATGGCCATGAGGAAGCGGGCGAGTGGCACACCACGCACCTCTTTGCCGACGACTTCGACCGCGAGCGCCTGCGTTTCGAGAACTTCCTGCCCTTGCATGCGGCGCTGGTGCGCCGAGCCGTCCTCACGCAGCAGGGCTGCCGCTTCGATGAGTCGCTGGACTTGTTCGAGGACTGGGACTGGTGGCTCCAGCTGTCGCGGCATGGGCAGTTCGTGCGCGTGCCGGGCGTCTCGGCGCGCTATGTCGCCGCGGCGGATGGCGGCTCCGGTGTGTTCGCCGACCGGCCGGACACCGCCGCCATGCGCGAACGCCTGCTGCTGAAGTGGCTGGCGCTCGACACGCCGTCCGATCGCCTGGCCCAGCTCGATGCGTTGCGGCACCACTACCGCCATGCTCGCCGCCAGGCCGAACTGCTGGCCGCCCGGCAGCATGAGTTCGACCAAGCCCAGGCGCAGACCGACGACCTGCGCCGGCTGGTGGCCGCCCGTGACCACGACCTGGCTGAAGGCACCGCCCAGCGCGAGGACCTGCGCGCGCTGGTGGCCGCCCGCGAGAAGGAACTGCAGGCCGCCGCCGAGCAGCTGGCCGACCTGCAGGCCCTGGTGGCCGCGCGCGAGCAGGAGCTGCAGGCCGCGGCCGAGCAGCTGGCCAGCCACCAGGCGCTGGTGGCCGCGCGCGAGCGCGAGATTGCCGAGGGTCGCGAATACACGCAGAGCCTGCAGCAGGTGCTGGCCGCGCGCGACACCGAGATCAGCCACCTGCGCGGCACGCCGGTGGCGGACCTGCGGCGCGAGCCCGGCCGCACCACCGTCTTCACCATCGTCTCGCGCAACTACCTGCATTTCGCGCTCAACCTGATGGAGAGCGTCGGCCGTTTCCTGCCGGGCACGCGCCGCGCCGTCGTGCTGTGCGACGCGGCGGACGGCCTGCCGGCCTTGCCCGAAGGCATCGAGCTGCTGCGCATCGACGAGCTGGGCATCGCCGCGCTGGACCGCATGGTGGTGCAGTACACGATCCTGGAACTGAACACCGCGATCAAGCCCTTCGTGTTCACGCACCTCTTCGGCCGGGAAGACGCCGACCGGGTGATCTACTTCGATCCCGACATCCAGCTGTATGCCAGCGGCGAGCCGCTGCTGCGCCGCCTGGACAGCGCCGAGGTGGTGCTGACCCCCCACCTCAGCGCCCCGCTGGACGACGACAAGCACCCGTCCGACCTGGCCATCCTGCAAAGCGGCACCTACAACCTGGGCTTCCTGGCGCTGCGCCGCAGCGTGCAGACGCGGCAGATGGTGCAGTGGTGGTCGCGCAAGCTGGAGCGCGACTGCGTGGTGGACATCCCGCGCGGGCTCTTCACCGACCAGAAGTGGATGGACCTGGTGCCCGGCTTCTGCTTCGACGTGCACGTGGAGCGCGATGCCGGCTGGAACGTGGCGTACTGGAACCTGGCGCACCGCGACGTGCAGGGCTCCGCGCGGGACGGCTACCGCGTCAATGGCCGGCCGCTGTTCTTCTTCCACTTCTCCGGCTACACGCCGGGCAGCGGCACCATCAGCAAGCACCAGGACCGCTTCACGCTGGCCGGCTGCACCGCCGCCGCCCAGGCGCTGTTCAAGGGCTACGGCGCGAGCGTCGCGGCGCATGGCCGCGAACGCTTTTCCAAGCTGCCCTATGCCTTTGCCACGCTGGCCGACGGCACGCCGCTGCCCGACTGCGCGCGCCAGCTGATCCGCGAGCAGCTGGACTGGAACGCCGCCCTGCCCGACCTGCGCAGCGCCGAGGGCGCGCGTTTCCTCATTGGCTACCTCACCAGCCCGACGGATGGCGAGCAGCCGCCCATCTCGCGCCTGGCGCTGCAGCTGTACCGCTCGCGCGCCGACCTGCGGGCTGCCTTTCCCGACGTGATGGGCGCGCACCGGCGCGCCTTCGTCGAGTGGTTCGGCGCCCGTGCCGCTGAAGAGGCCCGCATTCCGCCGGTCCTGATGGCCGGCACCTCGGTCGTGCAGCCCGCGGCCGCGGGGCCGGCAGCCGAGGCGCCGCCACCGCCCGCCGCGGCGCCGGCGGGGCCCTCGCCGCTGCTGGCGCTGCCGTTCCGCGCGACCTACGCCCTGGCCTGGAATGCGCGCGACCTGCTGCGCCCGCTCACCACCGCGCAGTTCCGCGGCCGCGTGCGCAGCTACCTGGTGCGCCGCGCCTACCCGCCGCGGCCCGCGGCCGCCGCGCCCGCGCCGAACGGCCACGCGGCACCGCTGCCCTTCGGCGTCACGGTCATCGGCTACGTGCAGGCGGAAAGCGGCGTCGGCGAATCGGCGCGCTCCACGCTGCGCGCGCTGGCCAGCGCCCAGGTGCCGCGCGCGGTGCACGATTTCCGCGACGGCAACGTGTCCCGCATGGGCGAACAGCTGGACAACGGCGTGCCGGTCGGCGTCCGCCACGCGGTGAGCCTGTTCCACATCAACGCCGACCAGATGCCGCACGCCCGCGCCGCACTGGGCGACACCTGGTTCGGCACGCCCTGCCGGATCGGTTTCTGGGCCTGGGAGCTGGAGCAATTCCCGTCCGAATGGCACGGCGCCTTCGACCTGGTGGACGAGGTGTGGGTGCCCTCGGCCTTCTGCCAGCGCGCGGTGGCCGAACATGCGCCGGTGCCGGTGCTGTGCATGCCGCATTCGGTCGCCATTCCCGAACAGCTGAAGCCGGAGCGGGCCCGCTTCGGGCTGAAGGCGGACTCGGTGGTCTTCCTCGCCATGGCCGACGTGATGAGCAGCCCCGAACGCAAGAACCCGTTCGGCGCCATCGAGGCCTTCGAGCGCGCCTTTGCCGGGGGTAAGGCGGCGGTGGAACTGGTGGTGAAGGTGAGCAACGGCGAGCGCGACCCGCAGGCCATGTCGCGCCTGCGCGCGCTGGCCGCGCGCGACCCGCGCGTCCACCTGATCGAGGCCTACCTCGACCGGCCGACGCTCAACAGCCTCATCGACAGCGCCGACTGCTTCGTCTCGCTGCACCGGGCCGAGGGTTTCGGCCTGGTCAACGCCGAAGCGATGGCGCGCGGCAAGGTGGTGATCGCCACCGGCTGGTCCGGCAACATGGACTTCATGAGCGCGGAGAACTCGCTGCCGGTGGACTACGTGCTGCAGCCCATCGCCAGCGACATCGGCCCCTACCGCGCCGGCCAGCGCTGGGCCGAGCCCGACCTGGACGATGCCGCGCGGAAGATGCAGCGCGTGGCCGCGGACCGTTCGATGCGCGAGCGGCTGGGCCAGCGCGCACGGGCCGATGCCCGGGCGCACCTGGCGCCCGCCGTCGTCGGACGGCAGATGGCGGCGCGCCTGGCCGCCCTGCGCACGCGCCGCGGCCTGGGCTGACGGCGGCGCGCGGCCGACTTAGACGGCGGCCATCACCCCCGCCACGCAGGCGAAGACGAAGACCACCGCCGCCAGGCGGGATTTCAGCGCGCCGGCCCGCTGCCAGAGGCCGGGATCGACGGGTTCGAGGTGCTGGGCGATGCGTTGCATGGCGGTGCTCCTGTTGACGCTGGTGGCGCCGCAAACGGCTGAGGCGCCTGAATGGATATCGGCCCCGCGGCACGGGCGCTGAAGCCGGCACACTGCAGCGGATGCGCCCATCCGTCACGATTTCCCGGCGCCAGTGCGTGGCGCTGCTGGCCGCGCCGGCCTTCGTGCGGCACGCGCGGGCGTCGGACCTGCCGCGCTTCGCGCTGGGCATCGCTTCCGGCCTGCCGCGGCCCGAACGCGTGGTGCTGTGGACCCGCTTGACGGGCGACGGCCTGCCCGAGCGCGTGGACGTGGACTGGGAAGTGGCGGCGGACGAAGGCTTCACCCGCATCGTCGCCCGCGGCCGCGAGACCGCCGAGGAAGCCTGGGCGCACAGCGTGCATGCCGAGCCGGCGGGCCTGCAGCCGGGCCGCTGGTACTGGTACCGCTTCAGCGCGCTGGGGCAGCGCAGCGACGTGGGGCGCACCCGAACCGCGCCGGCCGCGGACGCGCTCGAACCGCTGCGCTTTTCCATCGCCAGCTGCCAGCGCTGGGACCACGGCCGCTACGCCGCCTGGCGCCACGTGGCGGCCGATGCGCCGGACCTGGTGCTGTTCCTGGGCGACTACATCTACGAGAACGCCTCGCCGCCGCAGGCCCTGCGCCGGCACGAGGGCGGCAAGCTGCGCACCTTGGCGCAGTACCGCGCCCGCTACGCGCAGTACAAGGGCGACGCGGCGCTGCAGGCCGCCCACGCCGCCTGCCCGTGGCTGGTGACCTGGGACGACCACGAGGTGGAGAACGACCACGCGCGCGAGCACAGCCCCACCTTGTCCGGCGTGCCCTTCCAGCTGCTGCGTGCCGCCGCCTACCAGGCGGCCTGGGAGCACCAGCCCTGGCCGAAGGAATGGCGGCCAAAAGACGCGGCCATGCGCATCCACACCCGCTGCGACTGGGGCCGCCTGGCGCGCTTCCACGTGCTGGACGGCCGCCAGTACCGCGACGCGCAGGCCTGCCTGCCCCCGGGCCGCACGGGCGGTGCCACCACGGTGGACGCGGCGCACTGCCCCGCCCTGCGCGACCCGCAGCGCAGCCTGCTCGGCCTGGCGCAGGAACGCTGGCTGGCCGAGGGCTGGGACCCGTCGCGGCCCTGGAACCTGCTGGCGCAGCAGACGCTGATGGCGCGCGCGTCCACCCGGCCGATCGACCACCCCGCGCACCCCGACCCGGACGCCCCCGAGCCCGGCCGCTACCGCACCGACGGCTGGGACGGCTACGCCGCCTGCCGTTCGCGCGTCCTGCAGGGGCTGGTCGAGCGCGGCGTGCCGAACGCGGTGGTGCTGGGTGGCGACATCCACGCCCACGCGGTGGCCGACCTGCACGTCGACTTCGACCGCCCCGGCGCACGGCCGGTGGCCAGCGAGTTCGTCGGCACGTCGATCGCCAGCCGCGGCCCGTCCACCGCCTATGCCGATGCGCTGCGCGCCAACAACCCGCACCTCCGGTACTTCCGCGCGGACCAGCGCGGCACCATCGGCTTCACGCTGGATGCCAAGCGGCTGGAGGCGCGGCTGTGGGCCATCGACCGGCCGGAAGAGGACGACAGCGCGCGCAGCCTGCAGGCGGCCTTCGTGGTGGAGGC
>CBIHPZ010000290.1:0-5558 GCA_966211865.1 uncultured Aquabacterium sp. | reverse complement strand
GGCCAGGATGTTGGTCTGGAAGGCGATGCCGTCGATGACGCCGATGATGTCGGCGATCTTCCTGGAGCTGTCGCTGATGTCGCTCATGGTGTTCACCACCTGCGACACCGCGCTGCCGCCGGCGGCCGCCGCTGCGCGCGCGGCGCTGGACAGCTGGTTGGCCTGGGTGGCCGTGTCGGCGTTGTTCTTGACGGTGGCCGTCATCTGCTCCATCGATGACGCCGTCTCCTGCACGCTGGCAGCGGCCTGTTCGGTGCGCGAGCTGAGGTCGAGGTTGCCTTGCGCGATCTCCTGCACCGCCTTCTGCACGGTGATCACCTGCTCGCTCACGTCGTCGATGAGCCAGCGGAACATCAGGCCCAGCTGGCTGACGGCGCGCAAGGTCATGCCGATCTCGTCGACGCGGTCCATGTGGTCCACGTTCTGGGTGTCGCCAGTGGCGACGCGCAAGGCCTGGTGGCGCAACTGCTCGAGCGGACCGGCGAGCTGGACCTCCAGCCACCACGACACCAGGGCCAGCACCACCCCGGCCCCCCCGGCCAGGCCAGCCAGGGCCGTGGCGCCGAGCGCGGAGCCGCCCGCGAGCCAACCGGCCGCGGCCAACAGGGGAAGCGCGGCGATCAGGCCGGCGCGGATGCGCCAGCGCACGCTCATGGTCTGCGTGAAGGACAGCAGGCGCCGGAGCCCGCCGCGCAGCAGCACGCCCTTGTGCAGGCGGCGCCCGGCGGCGCGCCCTTCGCGGAGGTCGCGGTACAGCGACTCGGCGGAGGCAATTTCCTCTCGCGAGGGCTGCGTGCGCACCGACAGGTAGCCCACGGTGCGTCCCTGCCGCACGACCGGGACGGCGTTGGCGCGCACCCAGTAGTGGTCGCCGTTCTTGCGCCGGTTCTTGACCAGCGCGGTCCAGGGTTCGCCGCCTTTCAGGGTGGCCCACATGTCGGCGAAGGCTTCCTTCGGCATGTCGGGATGGCGCACCAGGTTGTGCGGCTGGCCCTGGATCTCTTCGCGGCTGAATCCGCTGACGTCGACGAACGCCTGGTTGGCGTACGTGATGCGGCTGTTCGGGTCCGTGGTGGACATGAGCGTCGCGTGTTCAGGGAACGCGAACTCCCGCTGGCTGACGGGTTCATTGACGCGCATGAGGGATCTCCTGTGCCCTGGGCAAGCGGGCTGTACCAACGATTCCGAGAATTCTGGGCATGCGCGTCAGAACTGATCGGGGGAAGTGGCGGTTGGAAGCCCGTCATAACGGCTCAGATCAAAGGTGTCCGTGCCCGCCTGCGCAACTGTCCCCCATGGCAGGCCGCATCGGCTTGTTCCCCGTCAAACGCCGCCCGGCTGCCGGCCCGCGCGCTTGGCCGCGTGGTACGACCCGTCGCCCCGGCTGACGACCCGGTCCGTCGCCAGGACGTCGCCCGGCTGGTACTCCGGGCCGCTGTCCAGCCGCGCGTACAGCGGCGCGAAGTCGATGCGGGCCAGTTCCAGCAGCTCGTCCAGGTCGCCGAGGACGAAGTAGCTTTCCTGGAAGTCGTCGATGCGGTAGTTGGTGCGCATCACGCGCTCCAGGTCGAAGCGGATGCGGTTGGGCGAGGCGCTGTCCAGCGAGAACACCGTCTCGGTGAAGGACGAGGCGATGCCGGCGCCGTAGATGCGCGGCCCTTCCTTCTGCAGCAGCAGGCCGAATTCCACCGTGTACCAGTAGACCCGCGCCAGGTTCTTCAGCTTGCCCAGGCGCTGCGCGCGCAGGCCGCCTTCCCCGTAGGCCTGGATGTAGTCGGCGATGACCGGGTTCATCAGCATCGGCACGTGGCCGAAAACGTCGTGGAAGACGTCGGGCTCTTCCAGGTAGTCCAGCTCGTGCGGCTTGCGGATGAAGTGGCCGGACGGAAAGCGCCGGTTGGCCAGGTGCTCGAAGAACACGTCGTCCGGCACCAGGCCCGGCACGGCCACCACCTGCCAGCCGGTGCGCTTCATCAGCACGTCCGACAGGCGGCGGAAATCGGGGATCTGCTCCGGGCCGATCGGCAGGTCCTGCATGCCGCGCACGAATTCGTCGCAGGCGCGGCCTGGCAGCAGCTTGCTCTGGCGTTCGAACAGCGTCTTCCAGACGCCGTGTTCCTCCGCCGTGTACGTCTCCCAACCCTGGTCGATGGTCCAGTCGGCGCGCTCGGGCTGTTCGCCGGCGGCCAGGCCGTGCTTGGTGCTGGGCGGCACCGACGCCTGTTCGTTGAGCTGGCGCTGCATCAGGCTTCTCCCCGGCGCAGGCGCGCGGCAAAGGGGGCGTAGAGCCGGTCGCTGGTGCGGGCCAGGTCCAGGTCGCGGGTGGACAGGCCGTTCACGTCGTGCGTGGTCCAGGTGATGGACACCCGGTTGTAGACGTTGGACCACTCGGGGTGGTGGTCGTGCTTCTCGGCCGCCAGCGCCACCTGCGCCATGAAGCCGAAGGCCTGCACGAAGTCCTCGAACACGAAATCGCGCCGCAGCAGGCCGCCGCGGTCGGGGGCGTACTGCCAGTCGGGCAGGGCCTGCGGCAGGGCTGCCAGTTCGGTGGGGTCCAGCTTCTTCAAGGCAGCGTCTCCTTCGCGCGTGTGTCACAGGTCCCGCGGACGCCACACCGCTGCGGTGCAGGCGTGGTGCGGGCCGAATTGCGTCACTGTAGGGAAGACCGGGCGCAGCTTTCGGCTGATTTTGCGTGGCCGGCGCTGGAAAGATGCGCCAATGGCGGGATTGGCGCTGGAACGGCGGAGTCGGTAGGCTGCAAGTCGTCAGGCGGGACGCGGCAGGCCCAGCCGCGGCGGACGCTCAGGCCGTCAGCGGCAGCAGCTCTTCCAGCGCGGGGGTGCGCCAGGCTTCGCGCGGCGACATCGGCTCGACGACGCAGAACTCCGGATCGCCCGAGGGCCGCAGCACCGGGGTGGACGGCGACAGGCCCTCGCGGTTGGCGATGGTCGCCACCACCGGCCACTGCGGCCGGCTGCCGCAGCCCACCACCACCGCCAGGTCGCCATTGGCCAGGCGCACCAGGCTGCCGGGTGGGTACAAGCCCAGCGCGCGCACCAGCAGCATGCCGGCCTCGTCGGGCAGTCCGTCTTCGGCGTGGTAGGCGGCCTGCACCGCATCGGCCGGCGATTGGGCGGCCCGGCCAGGCTCGGGCGCCAGGTGGGTGGCGAACAGGTCGGCGCGTTGCAGCAGCCGGGCCAGCATCAGCGGCCGCAGGCGGGGCGCCAGCGGGCCGCAGGTGGCGTCGTGGTGGTGGGCCACGGCCTGCACCCAGTTCGGGTCGATCACGCCCAGCTGCTCCAGCAGCCGCGCGCTGGCGCGGGCATGGCCGGCCAGCTGCTGGCGCTGCTGCGGCGTGGGCGGGTGCGGTTGGGCGCCCATCTCGTCATGCAGCGCGGTGATGGACAGGTTCATGGTCAGCGCCGCCAGCGTCAGCGACTGGCGCTCCAGCGCCGTCAATGCCGGAATGCGCTGCGCCGCCAGCGTGGCCACCGCGGCGCACAGCAGGGCGTGGCCGGCGCTGCGCTCGCCGTCCGTGTGGGTGGCGGCGTGGATCAGCGCCAGCAGCGTGCGGTCGCGGTGGTTCTCCAGCTGCTGCGCCAGCTCCTCGTGCAGCTCGCGCAGGTTGCTGAGGAAGCGCGGTTCGCGCGGCGCGTGCAGCAGGGCGCTGGTGGAATGGCGCAGCGCGCGCCAGTACAGCGCGTTGCCGCGGTCGCTGTCGGCGGTGGATGCGGCGATGCGCTCGGTACCGCGTTCCAGCAGGTCGGGCGCGGCGTCCGTCGTGTCCACCCACAGGCCGCGCCGCAGCAGCGCGCGCGTGGGCGCGTCGTCCACCAGGGTGACGCCGCGCTGGATCAGCACCCGCCCCGCGGCATCGCGCAGCGGGAACGGCGTGGGGCGGCTGATGTAAAGCGCGTCCGTCGACAGGCGCACCAGCGACGAGATCGGCTCCGATCCTCCGCGTGACAGCGCCTGCAGGACGCTGTCCCAGGACGGCAGGAGACGTTGCGGCATGTCCTGTTTATCGGCTGGAACCACGTCGATGTTGACAGGAATATGAAAAAAACTGCAAGACCGGGGCCTGGGCAGGGGCTTGTGCGGGGCGCCGCACCTTACCGCGTACCTAGCGCGTTGGCGAGCCCTGGCCGTGTTTCGCGTGCCATTCGGCCAGCGAGCAATCGGGGTAGGCGTCGAAGCGCGCGTCGCCCGGCCGGCCTTCCACCGCCACCCAGGCCGGCTTCGAGCCCAGCATGATGTGCACGTGCTCGGGTGGCACCGGCAACGGCGTGTCCACGGCGCCCGCATGGGGGTGGATCAGCTCGGGCCAGCGCGGGTCCCACAGCCACAGCGCGCTGCCGCAGCGGCCGCAGAAGTGCCGCTGGCCGCTGCTGAGGGGCGTGCCGTCGTCGTCGTGCTCGCCGCTGCCGCGCTCCGTCTCCTTCGGCATGCGCGCGCGGTAGACGCGCAGGTGCCGCTTGCCCCGCAACAGCTTCAGCGTGTCCGCCCGCGCGCCCAGGTTGATGGCGAAGCCGCCGGTGCCGGCCGTCTTGCGGCAGATGGAGCAGTAGCAGCGCATGAAGGGCACGGGTTCGGGCGCTTGCACGGTGAACGCCACGCGACCGCAGTGGCATGAGGCTTCGAGCAGCATCGGCGGTCCTCCGGGGGCCTGGGGTGGGGCGGCCATTCTGCGGCGGTGCCCTCGGGTAGAGTGGCGCGCGTTTTTTTGGGACGAAAGGGGCGGGACATGGGTCAGGAACAGGCAGGTGGCGGTGGCGGGGCCATCGTCGTCATCGGGGGCGGCCATGCCGGCGCGCAGTTGTGCAACGGCCTGGCGGCCGCCGGGCTGGGGGCGCGCGTGCACCTGGTGTGCGCCGAGCCGGTGCTGCCCTACCAGCGCCCGCCGCTGTCCAAGGCCTTCCTGAAGGGGCCGGACGAAGCGCTGCAGTGGCACCGCCCGGCCGAATGGTTTGCCGAGGCGGGCATCACGGTGCACGCGGGCGACGCGGCCGTGGCCATCGACCGTGCGGGGCGCCGCGTCACGCTGGCCTCCGGCCAGGTGCTGCACTACGAACGGCTGGTGCTGGCCACGGGCGCCCGGCCGCGCAGCCTGCCGAATTTGCCGCCGGGCCTGGACAACGTGGCGGAGCTGCGCTCCGCCGCCGATGCGGCACGGCTGCGCGAGCGCCTGGCGGCGGCGGCGTCGGTCACCATCGTCGGCGGCGGCTTCATCGGCCTGGAGGTGGCGGCCTCGGCCCGCGCCCGCGGGCTGGCGGTGCGGGTGCTGGAATCGGCCCCGCGGCTGCTGATGCGTTCGGTCTCGCCGGAGTTGTCCGAGCATGTGCTGCGCACCCACCAGGCCAATGGCATCGAGCTGCTGCTGGGCGTGGCGGTCGGTGGTTTCCGGGTCGACGGCCAGCGCCTGATATCACTTGAAGTGAACGGCCAGGCGCAGCCGGTGGACCTGCTGGTGCCGGGCATCGGCGCCGCGCCCGAGCATGCACTCGCCAGCGCGGCCGGGCTGGACTGCGAGAACGGCATCGTCGTCGACGAGTTCATGC